>NZ_CANSHK010000001.1:0-143650 GCF_947646745.1 uncultured Methylovirgula sp.
CACGGCGTCGTCGCGGTAGATCTGGTGCTCAGCTTCGAAATCGTTTGCATCGGAGGCAGCCCAATGGCGATCCAGAGCCGCTCGAATCTCTTTGTCCTCCATGTCGAACTCCTGATCATCGTCATCGGCGTCAAACTGTGCGCGGCAAGACAGGTCGCGGCGCATTTCCTATTCGCCCGGGCCTGCTGGGTCACGATGCGAAATGTGGATTTTGCGTGCGATACGATCGTGAAGACTCGCGACTATGTCTTCACCGCGTACGGCATGAGGTGGCTGCCAAGATTACATCTTATTGGCTTCGACAGCTTTCCAACCGCCGTCGCTTTGGTTCTGGATGTGCGGCGCCGAAGGTCTCGGCGCGGGGCGGACCATCCATGATGGCCACTCCGCCGATAAATGCGCCTGTGCCTCGGCCATGGCCGCCGTTTCGTCAGGAGCGTCCACTTCCACTATGGCTTCCAAGGTTCGCCGAAGGGTGACAATGTACCGTCGCATTGGATGGTTCTCCCTTTGCGATAGGGTCCGAGGTCATCATAGCAAGCCATCATAGCAAGTCTTCTTGGATTAGCACGCCGCTCGCAGGCCCAATGCTCGCGGAACGGTCGCGCCGCAGGCGCAGCTTCAGCTTGTCTCTGACCGGCGGCCCACAAACAACGCACCAGGAAGGCTATGTCTTGCGCTGTTCGGCCAGAAAACTCGCAATATCGCGCGCGACGTCGGCTTGCATCCGCGCGCGTTCGGACGCGCCTTCGCTCGGTTTTTCATCGCCGTCAGAGGCATCGGCTTTGTCCAGATCGATGGCTGCTTGTTCGCGCAGCGCGGCATAGGCCAGCACTTGCTCGATGCAGCGTTGCCGCTCTGCGTCCATTGCCGTTTTGACCCTAGACTCGGGGTTGTCTTCGCTCATCGTGAACGCCCTTTCAGGCCGTCGGAAAAACCTACTCTAGCATGTAAGTGTTCGAACGGTGGCGTGCCCCGCAGAAAATCGAATTCCTGCCGTTCCAAATCAACAATATCGACTCGGATAAGGCCTGGCGGCGAGACCGCCGGAGGCGGCAAAGGCCGATGCCGACGTAAAGGTGACGATTATCTCGTTCGCCATGCGCGGCTGATGTCGAGGCCAAGGCAACCTTGAACCTTGGCGCGAAAGCCCGCTGTGCCACGCCCGCAAATCCAGCGCTTCCCATGCTGCCGGTTCGACGCTGATGCGGGGCAGGAACCTTCGGCCCCAACTGGACATTTTCCGCGGCAGCTCACGATCCGCACCGGATGGAACCAGATGCCAAAGTTCTTCTTCAGCATCGAAGATGGCTCGTTAGACAAGGCCGACAAGATAGGGACCGATCTGCCAGACGTGGAATCGGTGCGCGGCGAGGCAATTCGAGCCGCGGGCGAAATGCTTGCGGACGCCGACGGAGCCCTTGACGGAGAGGAGTGGAAAATGACGGTGACGGACGAGGCAGGCAAAGTCATCCTGAGACTGCAATTTTCCGCAGTGGGAGGGGAGGACGCTTGAGCCAAGAAGCCGCACGAAACGAAAGCGTTCAGTCAGGCAACCTGCATGGCCTGCTCACAAAGAAACTGCAAAACTTCGACGCGCTTTCGGAAGATGAGACCCGCGCTCTCGACCAAGCTATTAGCGGAACCAGGAGCTTTGCGCCTGATACGGACCTCGTGGCGCTGGGGAGCACGCCGGTTTTCAGCACGCTCCTCGTCGATGGCTGGGCCGCGCGATATAAAACGTTGGAAAACGGCGCCCGGCAGATCTCAGCGGTCCATATTCCTGGCGACTTCGTCGACCTGCACAGCTTTTTGCTGAAGCCGATGGACCACGGCGTTTTGGCCTTATCGGCCTGCCGCGTCGCGATGATCCCGCATGAGAGGTTGCGGGAGATCACCGAAACGCAGCCTCATCTCACGCGCTTACTGTGGTTGAATACGCTCGTCGATGCCGCCATGCATCGCGAATGGCTCGTGGACATGGGGCGGCTACAAACCGTCGTTCATTTGGCCCATCTCCTTTGCGAACTCTATCAGCGGCTTCATGCCGTCGGTCTCATCGCGGGCCAATCCTTCGAGTTTCCGGCGACGCAAGCTTCTGTCGCGGACATACTCGGCCTATCGACCGTTCACGTGAATCGCGCTGTGCAGGACATCCGGGCGCGGGGATTTGTGAGTTGGCAAAATAAGACCGTGACGGTTCTCGATTGGGAAGCGCTCAAGGTTTTTGCGCAATTCGATCCGACCTACTTATACCAGGTCAGGCGGCCCCGATAGTTCCGGCGCTTCCCGCGAGGCAGCGAAGCCGATGGAAAAAAGATCATCAAAAAAATGTAAGCGCGCGAGAAAGCATCGCATCACGACATTTTTCTGCTATGGAAGGGTGGCCATTGCCCATTTTCTAACAATCTTGGCCATGGTCAGGGCCGAGTCAGAGTTTCCTCTCTGCTCGGCCCGTTATTCGCAGGGGGGATTCCGCACAAGATTGCCCGCGGATTCGACACGGCCCTATAGCGCGTCTTCGCTTCGCAGCATTGGGAATTCTGCGCCTAGCCCGAGGCTCGTCGCCGGCATTATCTGACACATCCGCAGCGCGGCGGCGTAGAAGAGCTCGCAACCGGTGGTGTCGGGCGGAGGAAGGCGATGGCGCGCCGCGCGTCGGCCAAATGCACCCCACAAGCATGCGCTGCGTCGGCGGTATCCCTTCAAACATCGGAAGCGGGGATATTGCCATTTGGCGCATCTTGCCATATGCGGGCATAGGGGAAATGCAGACTCCCCATCAGACGGACTCCGTCCAAGCTCTGCGCAACGCTCGAATCGTCGAGGAGTTTGCGCATGGACGAATGCCGCAGTTCAGTTTCACAACCCCTTCCTTACAGCACCGTCATCCTAGCCGTCGCGCTTGCGGCGATACTGGTGCCTGCGCAGGCCCGAGCAGGGTCTTGGTTGTTGGGTTTCTCTCCCGCAGACACGCTCCCGCCGGGAGGGTTTTCCGCTATCGCAGGGACGGGAGGACAGATTTCATCTGTAGGCGATCCGAAACTTACCAGCTTCACCCCGTTTCTCGCTCATGCGGGTGTGCGGGCGGGATTGGCTGACGGCTGGGATATCGGTTATCGCTTGGCAACCGTTGCGCTTCCCTTTTCCAGCGTGGGCCCGTCTCTGGGTAGCGAGATCGACATCAAACATCGGTTCACGCCAAAGGATGCACCTTGGCAGGTCGCATTTGTTGCTGGGGTTGGCTATGCCTTCCTCGACATGCAAAATAACCCACGAAGCGCATGGAGCCCCGGCGCGGATCTGGTAATGAGCCACGCGATCGCGCCGGGTTACACCGCGTTCGCGGACCTGCGTTATGTCTATACATTCATCCCAACGGCAGGGGGCGGCTCCACTGCCAATCATTTCGAAGCATTTGGCCCCGGACTAGGCATCAAGGTCAGGCTGACCGATGTGGTTTCACTCACCCCCGAGGTTGGCGCGTTCGACTTCCAAGGCAAGTTGGCCGGCGAGAAGGCCAATGGATTTGGCGCGCAGTATGGCGCGGTCTTGGGTTTTCGCTTTTAGCGGCCTGATTTACTAACCGGCTGGGCGGTTGGAAACAAATCAACCCAGCCGGAAGCATTCGAAGGTCATCGCGGCGCACCGATACTCGGATGCATATGCGAAGTGGCGCGCCCGAAGAGATTCGAACTCCTGACCCCTAGATTCGTAGTCTAGTGCTCTATCCAGCTGAGCTACGGGCGCGCAGATTCCCAAGGGAAGACGAAAACTTGCCGATCTGACCGGAAGGTGTCGATCCCAGGGATGGACGGCCTCCTTTAGCGGCTCAGGCCGGGCATGGCAACAGGCAGTCGCATCGCCCCTTAGGCCGCCGCCGCAGGACGGCGTTGCGGCAACGTGATTCGGAAGGTCGCGCCGGCGGTTTCGTCGTCGGCCTCCGGCAAAAGTTCGATGCTGCCGCCGTGGGCGCGGACGAGATCGGCGGCGATGGCCAGGCCGAGGCCCGAGCCGCCCGGCCGCGAGGAGCTCGAAAAAGGTGTGAAAAGCTGCGCGCGGACGCTCGGCGGCACGCCCGGCCCGGTGTCGGTGATTTCGAGAATCGCGTCATCGCCGCCGAATTGCGCCGAGACCCTGATCTGTGCCGTCCGGCCGCGCGCCGGCCCGGCACGGTCCAGCGCTTCGACGCCGTTGCGCATCAGATTGACCATCACCCGGAACAGATGCTCCGGGTCCGCCCAAAGACTGAAGCCCGAGGAGACGTCGTTGATGATCGCAATGCGGCCGAGGCCGCTGGGGCAGACGGATTCAGCAGCCTCGTCGACCGCGGCGCGCAGATCGATGAGCCGCGGCTTCGGCGCCTCGTCCGTCGCCCGTCCATAGGTGAGCGTCGCCTGGCAGAAACGGATGGCCCGATCGAGGGTCGCGACGAGCTTCGGCGCGAGGCGCTGCGCCAGCGGATCGGTGACATTGGCGAGCCGGTCGGACAGAAGCTGCGCCGAGGCGAGCATGTTGCGCAGGTCGTGATTGATCTTGGCAACGGCAAGGCCGAGCGCGGCCAGATGCTTCTTCTGCGTCAATTCGCGGACGAGCGTATCCTGCATCGTCGCCAGCGCTTCCTCGGCGCGGCCGATCTCGTGGGTCTGGCCGGACGGAACGATAATCCGATTGGCGTTCTCAGGATCGGCGCCGAATTCGGTGATGTTCGTGGTGAGGCGGCGCATCGGCCGCAGCACCAGAAGATTGAGGATCGTGACGGCGAGGGCCGCGACGATCGCCGAGACGATCATGGAAATCGTCAGAACCCGCGCCGCGACGACGTGCAGCGCGGCTTTCGCCGGACCTTCGTCCATCGTGACTTCGATGGCTTCGCCGCCCATTGGCGCCGCGCCGAATACGGTCAGAACGCGATGGTCGTCGGCGAAATAGGTCCGCCAGGTCGAGGCGAGTTGTTGCAAGAATGTGGCCTGGCGCAGGTCGTAGAATTCATCGACGGCCGGCGGCAGGCTTGCCGCCGCGAGAATCTGCCGCGTCCCATGCGCCTGCAGGACGATGATGCGGGCGCCTACGCTGTCGAGCAATTGCCGCGACAATTGCTCGGAGACCATCGCCCGCGGCGCCGCTTCGAGCACCAGGGTCGCGGTATAGGCGGCGCTGAGACGGTTGCGCAGCCAATTGTCGCGGAAATTGACGACGAGCGGCACGTAGATAATGATTTCCGCTGCCATCACGAAAGCAATGACGGACAAAAGCGTCCGCGTCGCGAGGCCAAACCGAGGCCGTCCGCGCAGGCCCTGCAATTGCGAAGAGCCTTTGCCGGCATCAGGCTGCTGGTTGACGGTTATAAAGTCCCGCATCGCGCCTAGTTTGTACGACGCAGCCAAAAAGGCCGCCTGTACAGAGCTTTGCCGACTTGGGAGGGAGATGCAAGGGCGGCATTTGACGCGGCTTGCGCTAAAGTTGGCGCATTGGCGACGACATCGAGGTCGGCCGCTTTCATGCGCCGGTCTATGGCGACGCTGAAGATGCCGATCAGCTCGCGCGCGCTTGGGCCGACCAAGCCGGCGCCGAGGATCGTGCCAGCGGCATTCGTCACAATCTTGACATGTCCGTCCAGCCTGCCGGAGAGGCGGGCGCGTGTGGTTTCGCCGAGAGTGGCACGCAAGATACCGATCGAGCGATATTTTTCTCGCGCCGCGGCTTCGCTGAGGCCGACGGTGGCCATTTCGGGATCGGTTTCGAGAATGCGGGCAATCGGCGCCATCGAGCCGCTGTGACCGGCAAGATGCCGGGCGACGCGCTCGGCCTGGCCAAGCGCCGACAGGCTCGACTCCGAACCGCCTGCGGCATCGCCAATGGCATAGATGTGGCGATTGCTGGTGCGGCCCTGCGCGTCGGTCAGAATGCCGGAATTTGCATAGGTGACCTGAGCATTCTTCAACCCCAGGCCTTCGACCAGGGGCAGGGGGGGACCGGCGAAGATGATCTGTGCGGCGTCGAAGGGGCTCGCCTGTCCCTTGATATGAAGGCGGACGCCGCCGCCCGCCGGCTCGAGGCCGCCGATTTCGGCATGCGAAAAGAGCCGTAGGCCTTCACGCGCGAGTTGGGTGAGCACGGGGGCAAGGAGTTCAGCGTCTTCGTTTGGCAGGATGGCGCCCTGCTCGAGCAGGGTGACCTGGGTGCCGAGCCGCAGGAAGGCCTGCGCCAAAACCAGCCCCTGAAATGTCGCGCCAACGATGATGAGGCTTTCCGGCGGCCGATCGATCGTCAGCAGATCTTCGAGCAGCAGCGGACGGATCAATTCTTGGCCGGGCAACGCCGCGGGCGCCGGCATGGACCCGGTCGCCAGAATGAAATGCTTGGCCTCGATCGAGCGGCCACCCGCTTCCACCCGCGTCGACCGGCTGAAGCTGCCAAGGCCGCGGACGATCTCGATCTTGAGCGCCGCGAGCGGTCCCGGTGCATAATCGCCGGCGAAATCCTTCATCGCAGCGAGGACATCGGCGCGCAGGCGCACGAAATCGATTTTCGGTGCGGCGCCGCCGACGTGGGCATTGCGGGCCGCGCCCGCCCTTATGGCGGCGCTGCAGAAAGCCTGAACCGGGATCGTCCGTGTCAGATAAGTGCCCCCAAGGGCCCGCTTTTCGACGACGACGACGTTTGCGCCGAGCCGGGCTGCGGCGCGCGCCGCGGCCAGCCCCGCGCCGCCGCCGCCCAGAATGCAGAGATCGCATTGCAATACGTCTGTCATGCGGCTATCCCGCTAGGCTTGCTTGACGGCAACAGGCCCCGGCGGCGACGCTGCCCAGCCTTCCCTAATCTCGACAAAGACTTGCCCGAGACCGTGCCAGTCCGGAACGCGGCGTTGTTTCGAGCCTGTGTCATCGATCCGTTGCCTCACGGTCGTCAAAATGGCACTGGCAACGTTTCGGTCGCAAGTCCCATAAGGGTCGCGGCGCTTTAGGAGCGAAAAATGCAAATCGCTATGGTCGGCTCAGGGTATGTGGGTCTGGTGTCGGGGGCTTGTTTCGCCGATTTCGGTCATAAGGTCTGTTGCATCGACAATGACCCGGCGAAGATCGAGGCGCTGAAGTCCGGCAAGATGCCGATTTATGAGCCGGGGCTCGCCGAATTGGTGATGACCAATGTGCGGCAGAACCGGCTGACCTTTGCCGACAACCTCTCGGCGGTGCGCGAGGCGCAGGCCGTCTTCATCGCCGTCGGCACGCCGTCGCGGCGCGGCGACGGCCATGCCGACCTCACCTATGTCTATCAGGCCGCCCGTGACATTGCGGCGGCGATCGAGGGATTCACCGTCATCGTGACCAAGTCGACCGTGCCGGTCGGCACCGGCGATGACGTCGAGCGGATCATCCGCGAAGTACGCCCCGACGCCGATTTCGCTGTCGTCTCCAATCCCGAGTTTCTGCGCGAAGGTGCGGCGATCGCCGATTTCAAACGCCCCGACCGGATCGTAATCGGCGTCGAGGACAAGCGCGCCGAGGCGGTGATGCGCGAAATTTACCGGCCGCTTTATCTCAATCAGGCGCCGATTCTCGTCACCAACCGGCGCACGTCGGAATTGACCAAATATGCCGCCAATGCGTTTCTCGCGACGAAGATCACGTTCATCAACGAAATCGCGAGTCTCTGCGAGGAAGTCGGCGCCAATGTCCAGGATGTTGCGCGCGGCATCGGCCTCGACAATCGCATCGGTTCGAAATTTCTGCACGCCGGCCCCGGCTACGGCGGCTCCTGCTTCCCGAAGGATACGCAAGCGTTGATCAAGACGGCGCAGGATTATGGTGCGCCGATCCGCATCGTCGAAACCGTCGCGGCCGTCAATGACCAGAGGAAGCGCGCCATGGCGCGCAAGGTGCTTGCCGCTTGCGGCGGCTCGGTGCGCAATAAGACGATCGCCGTGCTTGGGCTCACCTTCAAGCCGAACACCGACGACATGCGCGATTCGCCGGCGATCTCGATCATCACCGCACTTCAAGATGCCGGCGCCAAGGTCAATGCCTTCGACCCCGAAGGGATGGAGCAGGCGCGGCATTATCTGGAAAATTTGAATTACTTCGGCGACCCCTATAGCTGCTGTAAGGACGCGTCGGCGCTCGTCATCGTCACCGAATGGGATGCGTTCCGCGCGCTCGATCTCGGCCGCGTCAAAGAGCTTCTGTCCGAGCCGATCCTGGTCGATCTGCGCAATATTTATACGCCGGACGAAGTCCGCCGCCAGGGTTTCAAATATCTCTCGATCGGACGGCCGGAAGGGCCGTCATCTTTGGCGGCCGAATGAAGTCGAACTCGGCGTAGCGTCTCGTACTTTAGTCGGAGCCCGCGCAGAAGCGCGGGCTCGCCTGTATTTGCGTCCGACTGCTGATAAGCCCATCAGCAGAAAGTCCAATTGTTTCGAGCGTTGAATGCGGCGATGACCGGCCAGACATTGGGTCTGGAGGCCGCAGCAATGAATATGATCACGCGAACCCGGGAACCGGATGCCGCAGTGCTCGCGGGCACCGGGCTCGCCGGCGCGCTAGCGGTGCAGGCCAATCTTCATGCGGCACCGCTCGTCGCTTTGGCGCTTCAGCGCGGCGAGGGTCGGCTCTCCGGCGACGGTGCGCTCGTCGTGCGCACCGGAACACATACCGGCCGTTCGGCGCAGGATAAATTCATTGTCGACGAGCCGGAAACGCGCTCCGACATTTGGTGGGGTAACGTCAACCAGAAGCTTTCGCCTACCAATTTCGCCGTGTTGAGTGACCATGTGCGCGGCTATCTGCAAGGCCAGGTCCTGTTCACGCAAGACCTTTATGCCGGCGCGGCGCCGGAGCATCGCCTGCGTGTGCGGCTCGTCACCACCAATGCGTGGCATGCGCTGTTCGCCCGCAATATGTTTATCCGTCCGCCCGCGGACGAACTGGAGACCTTCGCGCCGGACTATGTGATTTTGCATGCGCCAGACCTCGCGGTCGATCCGGACCGCTGCGGCTTGCGCTCGGCGACCGCCGTCGCTTTGTCCTTTGCCCAAAAGCTGATCGTCATTTCCGGCACCCAATATGCAGGGGAGATCAAGAAGGCGATTTTCACCGTCATGAATTGGCTGCTGCCGGCGAAGGGCGTGTTGCCGATGCATTGTTCCGCCAATATCGGCCCCGCAGGAGATACGGCCTTGTTTTTTGGCCTCTCCGGCACGGGCAAGACGACGTTGTCGTCCGACGCCGAGCGTCGGCTTATCGGCGACGACGAACATGCCTGGTCGCCGGACGGCGTTTTCAATTTCGAGGGCGGTTGCTACGCCAAAGTCATTAACCTGCGGCAAGAGGCGGAGCCTGAAATTTGGGCAGCCTCGCACCGTTTCGGCACCGTGCTTGAAAATGTGCCGGTCGATCCTGACGGCGGGATCGATCTCGACGACGATTCACTGACGCCCAATACGCGCGCCTGCTATCCGCTCGACTTCATCGCCAATGCCGAGCCGAGCGGGCAGGGCGCCGCGCCGCGCGACGTCGTGATGCTGACGGCCGATGCTTTCGGTGTCATGCCGCCGCTGGCGCGGCTGACGCCGACGCAGGCCATGGTTCATTTCCTTTCAGGCTATACGGCGCGTGTCGCCGGCACCGAAAAGGGCCTCGGCAAGGAGCCTTCGGCGACCTTCAGCGCCTGTTTCGGCGCGCCGTTCCTGCCGCGCCCTCCCGAGGTCTATGGCCGGCTTCTGATGCGCTATTTGTCCGAGCAGAAGGCGCAAGTCTGGCTCGTTAATACCGGCTGGACCGGCGGCCCCTATGGCGTCGGCAAGCGCATTTCAATCGCTCACACGCGTACGCTGTTGCGCGCCGCACTCAGCGGCGGGCTCGATCAAGTCGCATTCCGCGTCGAACCTTATTTCGGCTTGCATGTGCCGCTGCATGTGCCGGGCGTTCCGGACGGCTTGCTCGATCCGTCGCAGACTTGGCCGAGCGCCAAAGCCTATGCCGCGCAGGCGCGCCATCTCGCCCGCTTGTTTGAAGAGAATTTTTCCAGATTTGCCGGTGCGTTCGCGGCGGAATTGGGTGCGCAGGAGAAGCCCGTCCATGCGTGACTATCAATCTGTCGGCGGTCTCAAGGTCGCCAAGATGCTCTATGATTTCCTCGCCGCCGAGGCGCTCCCCGGCACCGGTGTCAGCGTCGGCGCCTTCTGGACGGGCTTTGAAAAACTCGTCAGTGAATTCGCGCCGCAGATCGCCGCCCAATTGCAAATTCGCGATGCTCTGCAAGACAAGATCGATGCCTATCATGTCGGCCATCGCGGCCGGCCGTTCGATCAATCCGATTACGAGCATTTTCTGCGCGAGATCGGCTATCTCGTGCCTGAGCCGCCGGATTTTTCGATTGCAACCGAAAATGTCGATGACGAGATTGCGCTGGTGCCGGGGCCGCAATTGGTCGTGCCGGCATCGAACGCCCGTTATGCGCTCAACGCCGCCAATGCCCGCTGGGGTTCGCTCTACGAAGCGCTCTACAGCACTGACGCGATTTCCTCCGCCGACGGCGGCGCGCGCGGCAAGGGCTATAACAAGATCCGCGGCGCCCGTGTCGTCGCCTGGGGCCGCGAATTTCTCGACGCGGCCGTGCCGCTCGCCGGCGCGAGCCACAGCGCCGTCGAGGCTTATCGCGTCGAAGGCGGCAAGCTCCAGGCCCGCCTGGCTGATGGAACGAAAGTCGGCTTGAGAAATCCGGCGCAGTTGCGCGCCTATCGCGGCGAGGCGGGCGCGCCCGGCGCGATCCTCTTGCGAAATAACGGCCTGCATATCGAGATCGTCATCGATCGTGCGAACCGCATCGGCGCCGACGATCCGGCGGGCGTTGCCGACATCGTCATCGAAGCCGCATTGACGGCGATCATGGACCTCGAAGACAGCGTCGCTGCCGTCGACGCAAGCGACAAGATTGGCCTCTATCGCAATCTGCTTGGCCTCATGCAGGGCACGATCTCAACCACGGTGGAGAAGAACGGCAAGGAGATCGAACGCCGGCTCGCCGAAGATCGCCTCTACGTCCGGCCGGACGGTACGCCGTTGGCGCTCTCCGGCCGCAGTCTGATGCTCATCCGCAATGTCGGCCATCACATGATGACCGATGCGGTGCTCGCGAACGGCGCTGAAATCCCGGAAACCTTGCTCGATGCGGCCGTGACGGCGCTGATCGCAATCCATGATCTGCACAAGACCGGCCGGCGTAACAGCGCCAAAAGGTCGGTCTATATCGTCAAGCCAAAGATGCATGGGCCGGCAGAAGTCGCGCTTGCCGACCGGCTTTTCACGGCGGTCGAGGATGTTCTCGGCCTGCCGCGCTTCACGCTCAAAATGGGCATTATGGACGAGGAGCGGCGTACCAGCGCCAATCTTAAGGCGGCGATCAAGGCGGCTGCCAATCGCGTGGTCTTCATCAACACCGGTTTCCTCGATCGCACCGGCGACGAGATCCATACATCGATGGAAGCCGGGCCGATGATCCGCAAAGAAGAGATGAAGAAAACGAAATGGATCGCGGCTTATGAAGATTTGAATGTCGATGTCGGCCTGCGCTGCGGTCTGCCGGGCCGGGCGCAGATCGGCAAGGGCATGTGGGCCATGCCGGATAGCATGGCGGGCATGCTGGTCGACAAGATTCCGCATCTGACCTCGGGCGCGAACACTGCCTGGGTGCCGTCGCCGACGGCGGCGGTGTTGCATGCGACGCATTATCACCGCATCGATGTCTTCAAGCGACAGAAGGAGTTGCGCGCCCGGCCATCGGCGAAGCTCTCCGATCTTTTGACCATTCCGATCTCGCGTGGAAACTTCGCGCCGGATGAGGTGCAGGAAGAGCTCGACAACAATTGCCAGGGCATTCTGGGCTATGTCGTGCGCTGGATCGATCAGGGGATTGGCTGCTCGAAAGTCCTCGACATCCACGACGTCGCGCGGATGGAAGATCGCGCCACCTTGCGCATATCAAGCCAGCATATCGCCAACTGGCTGCACCATGGCATTGTCAGTGAGACGCAGGTCTCCAATACGCTGAAGCGCATGGCGGCGATCGTCGATCGGCAAAACGACGGCGACGCGGCCTACCGACCGATGGCGCCCGGCTTCGACGGCCCGGCTTTCAAGGCGGCGGAAGACCTGATCTTCAAGGGCCGGGTGCAGCCCAACGGCTATACCGAATGGATTCTGCACGCACGCCGGCGCGAGGCGAAGGACCAGGCGGCCTGACGCTACTCGGCCGCATCTTCCACGAGCTTAGGCTCTCCCTCGATACGGCTGTCGATCGCGACTGACAGAAGCCAGATCGCCAAGCCGCCGAGCGCCAGCGCGAAGCCGACCCAGCCGGTCGCGGTCCAGCCGAAGCCGGCGCCAATCGCCATGCCACCGAGCCAAGGCCCGATCGCATTGGCGGTGTTGAAGGCAGAATGGTTGAGCGCCGCCGGCAGCGCCTGAGCCTCGCCGGAAATATCCATCAGCCGCGTTTGCAAGACGGTCGCAAGCGCGCCGCCGCAGCCGATCAGAAAGACGTCGACGCTGACCGCCCAGATATTCTGCGCGGCGAAAGCATAGAGGGCGAGCATCGCCGCGGTCCAGACGAGCAGCGCACCGGCGGTCGGCATCAGGGCGCGATCGGCGAAAAGCGGCACGACCAGATTGCCCGCTGTGAGGCCGAGGCCGAAGGCGCAGAGCACGAGCGGCAGATAGAGGCTCGAGACGTGCGTCACGTCGGCGAGCGTCGAGGCAAGATAGGTGTAGACGGCGAAAAGGCCGCCGAAACCAATGGCGCCGATCGCTAGCGTCAGCCAGACTTGCGGCCGTTTCAGCGCGCCGAGTTCGCGTAGCGGACTTGCTGCCGTGTCCGGCTCATCATAAGGCGTGAGCACGGCGACGAGCAGCAATGCAGTGACGCCGAGCAGCGCGACGGCGCCAAAACTCCAGCGCCAGCCGATCTCCTGCCCGAGCCAGTTCGCCGCTGGTACACCGATGACCGTCGCCGCGGTGAGACCGAGGAAAATCTGGCCGATCGCCCGGGTGCGCTTATTCGCCGGGACGAGCGATGAGGCCAGCATGGCGGCGATGCCGAAATAGGCGCCATGCGGCAGGCCGCTTAGGAAACGGAAGACCACCAGCCAGCCATAGCTCGGGGCCAGTCCCGCGAGTGCATTGCCGAGCGCGAAAACGCCCATCAGGATAATGAGCAGGGTCCGCCGGGCCATCCGCGCGGCAAGCACGGCAATGATCGGCGCGCCGACAACGACGCCCAGGGCATAGGCGCTGATCGCATGGCCGGCCGTCGGCGCATCCACGGCGAGGTCTTTGGCGAAATAGGGAAGCAGGCTCATCGTCGCAAATTCGGTGACGCCGATTGCAAAGCCACCCATAGCCAAAGCGAAAATGACGAGGCTCGGCCAGGGTTGTGGCGCGTCTTTCACAGTCAACCGGATCACTCCATTGCGATATCTGCTTCTCCTCCCTTCGATAGCGCTTTGCGCCTTGTGACTCGCGCGGAAGATGGCGACCGCCAGCCGAGCCGGCAAGATTGGGCGGCCGCTTTTGTCGGCGTTTCAGATCACCGATCCGTGAGAGGCGTCTCTGGTCGGTCGCCGCCCCGTCGTCCGGAACGCCGGCCGCAATGTCGTCCATGTCTGCGACCGTAATCTGCGGCCGTAAATAAGCCTCAGGGCTGGCCGCTGCCGCCAGCGGCGCCATAGACTTGTCCGGTCGCATAGCTCGCATCGTCCGCGGCGAGCTGCACGTAGATCGATGCCAGTTCCGCGGGTTGGCCGGCGCGGCCAAGCGGCGTGTGGCCGCCGAAACGCTCAAGACGGTCCATTGTCGTGCCGCCGGAGACTTGCAGGGGCGTCCAAATGGGGCCCGGCGCGACGCCGTTGACGCGGATCCCCTTCGGCCCAAGCTGTTTCGCCAGCGATTTCACATAATTCATCGTCGCCGCTTTGGTCTGCGCATAATCATAGAGCTGCGGTGAAGGATCGTAGGCTTGTTCCGACGTCGTCGCGATGATTACCGCGCCCGGCCGTAAATGCGGGAGCGCCGCCTTAAGGATCCAGAACGGCGCATAAATGTTTGTCTTCATCGTCGCATCGAAATCCTCGGACGAAATGTCGAGAATCGATTCGCGCGCCTGCTGGCGCCCGGCATTGCTCACGATAATATCGAGTCCGCCGAGGCCGCGCAGCGCATTTTCGACAAGCCTCCCACAAAAGGCTTCGTCGCGCAGGTCTCCAGGAAGCGCAAGGCCGACGCGCCCCGCATCCTTGATGAGGCGGACGACGTCTTGCGCATCCTCCTCCTCGCTCGGGAAATAATTGATCGCAACGTCAGCGCCCTCGCGCGCGTAGGCGATCGCCGCGGCGCGGCCCATGCCGGAATCACCCCCTGTGATCAAGGCTTTGCGGCCCAGCAGACGTCCCGATCCACGATAGCTCGTCTCGCCATGATCCGGCGGTGGATCCATTTTGCAAGCAAGACCCGGCCAAGATTGCGCCTGCTTCTTGTAAGGCGGCTTAGGATATTTGCGCGTCGGGTCGTTGAGCGGCAGGATCTCTGCGTTCTTGACGTGCTCGTTCATATTGGCCTCATCGGTGTGGGCCAACAACGCCGGAGTGCCTTTTGAGTTGCGTGATGGGTTAGGCGCGACGGGCCGTTCCCCGCGCCAGCGTCGAGCTGGGAGCCTGCGGCCGACGCCGTTGTTCTCCTGATCCGATACAAGATACCAATGGGTTCATTCGGTTCGCAACGGCATCGGATAAGGCGGCCAGCTGATCAATAAGCGACTCATGATGCAAGCGGAGAGCACCGCAGCGATACTGAAAGGCAACACGATTTCGACGGCGAACCACGGGGTCGGGTGCAAAAGCGCGGGATACATCGCCAGCGCGACGCCGGGCGGGTGGAAGATTCGCAATGAGGGCAGCATGATCATAGCGCCGAGTGCCGCCAACACCGCGACGTTGGGACCAAAACCGAACAATAAGCTCAATAGCGTCCCCATCGCTGCTCCGGTGACGGATCCGCACACGACCGGCAAAGGTTGGGCGATCGAAACCTCGGGCAGATAAGCCAGGATCGCCAACGTTGCCGCGAATGGAGGTATGAGAAAAATCGCTCCCGAAACGTGAATGGATGTGAAGCTGACGAGTAAAGCGCCCATCCACAAAGACCGGGGCATAGTAAGACCGTGCGAGGTGCCCCAGGATTTGAATAGGCAGGCTAGCATCTGAGCTCCAGACTTCATTTCCGCTCGCAGAGCGCTGATCAGACGGAAGAGCATTTTCATCACGCCGAGAGTCACCGAGCGCGCTCCGCCAAATCGGAAGCGGACTTACGGTGCGTCTTGCAAGGCGCGTGCGACATCAGCCCTAGGGCAATTCTGAGCCGCGGCTTGATCGTCCGCAAAAAGACTTTTTGGGCGGTATTGGAGCGAGGTCAGCCGCCTGCCGTCTCGCTCTGCAGAGCCATATGGTAGCCCGCATTTGCAAGTGCGCGCTCAAATTCGACGGCCGGACGTTCCGAAACGATGTCCACTTTTCGATTGTCCAGGTCGATGGCGACATTGGCTTTGGGATCGACGGATTCGATAGCCTTCGTGACGCTCCGCGCGCAACCGCCGCATGCCATGTCTTTAATATAGATCCGCATGAGAACCTCCTTTGCGTGTCCCATACAAATTCAAATGGCGGTTCCCATCGTTGTAAGGTCAAGGCACGGGCGGAAAAAACTTCGTGCTGCTTGGCCTTGACCTTCCTATCGTTGGAAGCCCCATTTTTCGGACAGTCCTAATCTTCTCGGAAGGGGTGACCCGTGAACGCGCCAGTCAAAGACCATTCTGCCTCAACCGAAGCCGTTGTGCTGCTGATCGAGGGCATGAGTTGCGCCTCCTGTGTCGGGAGAGTCGAGACAGCCTTAAAGGCAGTGCCCGGCGTTATAAGCGCAAACGTAAACTTGGCGACCGAGAAGGCGGAAGTGACGTTCAATGCCTCTGTCGACTCTCGCGCTTTGTCCGCCGCGATTGAACGTGTCGGTTATTCTATTCCGTCGAGGACAATCGCGCTAACCGTAGAGGGCATGACATGTGCCTCATGTGTAAGCCGCGTCGAACGAGCGCTTTCTGCAGTACCGGGTGTCGCGAGTGCGGACGTCAATCTGGCCGCTGAGCGTGCAACGATTCAGGGCAGCGCGGATCCTGCATCTCTGGTCCGGGCGATCGAGAACGCAGGCTATAAGGCGCGAGCCACGCAGGATAGCCTGGCGCAAGCTGCCGAAACAGCAGCGCGAAGGAACGCTGAACTGACGGATCTGGGGCGAGACCTTGCCGTTGCTACGCTCTTGAGCTTACCGATATTCGTATTTGCGATGGGCCCACATGTGGTGCCGGCATTTCATAGCTTTGTCGCGCGTGACGTTGGGGCGCGGTGGGATTGGTATCTGCAGTTCATCTTGACAACGCTCGTCGTATTTGGCCCCGGCCTGCGCTTTTACAGGAAGGGAATGCCCGCGCTGATCCGGATGGCGCCGGACATGAACTCAATGGTCGCGGTTGGCACGATCGCGGCTTACGCTTACTCGATAGTCGCGACCTTCACGCCCGGCGTTTTGCCGATGGGTACTGTCAATGTCTATTACGAGGCGATAGCTGTCATCGTGACGCTGATTCTGCTCGGACGCTTTCTAGAGGCACGCGCGCGGGGAAAAACGTCCGAAGCCATCCAGCGATTGGTCGGACTACGGGCGCGCACCGCGCGAGTCAGACGCGACGATCATGTACGCGAGATTGCCATTGACGATGTCGTACCGGGCGACGTTGTCGAGGTACGTCCAGGAGAGCGCCTTCCCGTAGACGGCGAGGTGGTCGAAGGCGGTAGCTATATTGACGAATCCATGGTCACCGGCGAACCAATTCCTGTCGCGAAGGCCCCGGGCGACACTGTCATCGGCGGTACGATCAACCAGAAAGGCGCTTTTACGCTTCGCGCCACTGCCGTCGGAGGGGCGACGGTACTTTCGCAGATCATCCGGATGGTGGAGGAGGCTCAGGGATCAAAGCTTCCGATTCAGGCTTTGGTTGACAAGGTAACGATGTGGTTTGTACCGGCGGTGATGGCCGTGTCCGTGCTGACCTTCATTCTCTGGCTTGCCTTTGGACCGGAGACAGCATTTCCCTTTGCAATTGTGAATGCCGTCGCGGTCCTCATCATTGCTTGCCCTTGCGCGATGGGTCTTGCGACGCCGACCTCAATCATGGTCGGTACCGGCCGCGGAGCCGAGATCGGCGTTCTGTTCCGCAGGGGAGCGGCGCTTCAGCTCCTCAGGGGTGCGAAGGTCATCGCCGTTGACAAGACGGGGACGCTGACCGAAGGGCGGCCGACGCTCACTGATCTAGCGGTCGCCGGAGGCTTCGATCGTATAAGTGTGCTTGCGCGAATCGCTGCGGTCGAAGCGAAATCGGAGCATCCGGTGGCCCAGGCGATTGTCAAGGCCGCTCGAGATGCTGGCGCTGCATTTCCTCGAGTCGCGGGGTTTGAATCTCTGACGGGTCTCGGTGTCCGTGCGGACGTGGAGGGCGAGCGTGTCGAAATCGGAGCGGATCGCTACATGCGCGAACTCGGGCTAGACGTGGATGTCTTCGCCGAGGCCGCCGAGCGGTTGGCCGCCGAAGGTAAAACCCCGCTCTATGCCGCCGTCGAGGGGCAGGTTGCAGCTATGATCGCGGTCGCCGATCCACTCAAGCCGACGACCCCGGAGGCTATCACGACGCTCCGCGCGCTCGGTCTCAAGGTTGTTATGATCACCGGAGACAGTCGTCGGACTGCCGCAGCGATCGCACGAAAGATCGGAATCGATGAAGTCGTGGCAGAGGTCTTGCCTAACGAGAAGGTCGAGGCGCTGCGGCGGCTTAAAAACGAGCACGGCTGTTTGGCCTTTGTCGGCGACGGTATCAACGACGCTCCAGCTCTAGCAGAGGCCGATGTGGGCCTTGCAATCGGCGCCGGAACCGATATCGCTATCGAGACCGCGGACGTGGTACTTATGTCGGGCAGCCTTCGCGGCGTACCCAATGCCATCGCATTGTCGAGAGCGACGATTCGGAATATTCGGCAGAACTTGTTCTGGGCGTTCGCTTACAACACCCTGCTGATCCCGGTTGCAGCGGGCATCTTATATCCGTTGTGGGGCATTTTGCTTTCGCCTATTTTGGCAGCGAGCGCGATGGCCTTCTCAAGTGTCTTCGTTCTTGGCAATTCGCTTCGGCTTCGCCACTTCGCGCTAGCGAGGAGAGGGACTGCCTGATTGAATCGAGCACAGTGGCGTAGAGGAGTGCGCTATGAACATCGGCGAAGCCGCACGCGCTTCAGGCGTGAGCGCCAAGATGATTCGCTATTACGAGCAGACAGGGCTGATTCCGCCCGCGGCTAGGACGGCGGCCGGATATCGCAGCTATTCCGAAGAGAACGTACATGTTTTGCGATTTATCCGCCGAGCCCGCGACCTCGGCTTTTCGATTGCCAAGATCGCGAACCTTCTGCAGCTCTGGCGAGACAGGAATCGTCACAGCGCCAAAGTCAAGCGCATCGCAGAGGCTCATATCGCGGAGCTGCGCAGAAAAATCGAAGAACTGGAGCAAATAGCGGCCACGCTTGAGCATCTGGCGGCGTCTTGTTCGGGCGATAATCGGCCAGAATGTCCAATCCTGGCTGATCTGGAGACGCCGCGCGCCGGGCCCGCACGCACCAAATGGAAGCGCTCGCGCGGCTTGGTCGGCGCTATTCTCAGTTGAGCGGCTGAACCCAACGCGGCAGACGTAAAGCGCCGTTCTAATGGATTGAGATCGCGCCGGCGGTCTCAATCCATGATTCAATTGCCTCAAGCCGTGGTCTGAACCGCAGCGGCCGACACATGCGCGCGCTCCATTGCCGGGCCGCGCGTCAGCTTTCCAAGCCCAGCGTGGACGAGGGCCGCAAAGACGGCGCCAGCGATTGGAGCGCAGGCATAAAGCCACGCGTGGCTGAAGGTGCCGGTCGCGACCATCGGCCCGAGAGCGCGGGCCGGGTTAAAGGCTGCACCGGTCAGCGGGCCACCCATGAGAATATTTAAGACGAGCGTCATCCCGATGGCGAGCGGGGCGAGGTGGCCGGTTCGCCCGGCGACGGCCGTGGAAAGGACGACGGTGACAAGGAAGAAGGCGAGCAGAGCCTCAAGCACGAAGCCCGCGGCAGGCGTCACTGTGATCAAGGTCGATCCGATCGCGATCCCCTTGGCCAGTGTCGGAACGCCGAGTCCAGTGGCGGCACCGCCGAGGACAAAGCGAAGCAGCTCGGCTCCGATGATGCCGCCGACAAGCTGTGCCGCGATATAGGCGGCCGCCTCACCCAGTCTCATAGCGCCGGCCGCAAGCACACCCACGGTGACGGCGGGATTGACGTGCCCTCCGGAGATCGGTCCGTAAGCGCTGGCAAAAACGAAAACGACGAGACCGTGGGCGAGCGCGACCCCCACCAATCCCGCGGGGCCCGCGCCTCCAATTAAGGCGCCAGCCCCTGCGCCAATAAAGACGAGCGTAAACGTGCCGATGAATTCAGCGAGCAGCTTCGCTGGGAGCATTTGTGACATGGAGAATCCCTCACTGACGTGGATTACGGTGCTGAATGCACCGCGCCCCGGGATTTGGGTGAGGGATGGCGTCAACTCTTATTCGATATTGCGCCAATCGATTCTGTCTTGTCCGAAAATTGATCGAGATCGCTAACAATGCTGCCGGTTAGAACTGTGGGCATCTCACTGAAAGTTGTTCGGCAAATCGTATTGCAGAGCTTCGAAAGCGCTTTCGCGCGACCATCTTCGTTGAGCGAGCGATGGCGCCGAAAGTGCCTGGCTGACTCTACGAAGACACGTCGGCACTGCAAATCGCTCGTCAGTTTATAACGGAGATCAAGCGATGGCCGAGCTGCCGGCGCAGGTAAACGTCTCACCCGCCGATTCAGCTAAGCGCCGGTGGGCATCTTGGCACAGCCTTTCGGCGGAAATCGTGCAATACACCAGCGGCAAGCCTTTCGAGTATCATTACCGGGCTCCCACGCATCTGTTCATCGCCTGCGATCGCGCGATCCGCATAGCAGGTGAGACGAAAATAGAGGGACTGCCTCCGTCACGCCTTCACGATTTCAGCCGCCGCATGTGCTTCATCCCGGCAGGACGGAATTTTTCCGGTTCTTTCACGCCGCGGGTACTCCCGCGCGTTGCTTATTTTTACCTTCCGCCAGCCGCTCTGATGATCGATCCGGAACTCGAACCGGATATGCTCGGCTTTGAACCGCATCTTTTCTTCGAGAATTCAGGCCTTTGGACCACCGTCGCCAAGCTCGCCGCTCTCATCGAACGCCCGGAGAGCGGGACCCGGCTCTATGTCGAGACGCTGAGCACCACTTTGGCGATCGAACTGCTTCAACTCCAGCGCGGCGCGATCAGTGGCGCACCTCACCTGCGCGGCGGCCTCAGCGGCTGGCAGAAACGGGTTGCATGCCAATACATCGAGGACAATCTTGCGTTGGACATATCGCTCGCCGAACTCGCGCGCCTCGCGCATTTGAGCCCGGCCTATTTCAGCCGCGCCTTCAGGCGGAGTTTCGGGGTTCCGCCGTATCGGTATCAGCAGGAGAGGCGCATCGCGCGCGCGAAGACGCTTCTTGCCGATCTGAAGCGGCCGATGCTCGAAATCGCGCTGGCCTGCGGCTTTGGCTACGCAAGCAATTTCACGGCGACGTTCCGCAAAATCACGGGGACGACGCCGACGCAATTCCGCCATAGCCTGGAATGATTTTCGCGCAAGCACTATCCGTTCCCCGGGTCGCTCCTGGCCGCATTGCAGAGCCAGATTATGAGGCGGTTCCTTTCAATCGAATAGATTGCTTGTCATTCTCCTATTGACGCAAAACTGGCAATTCCTCTCTGCGCTCTCGCACGACGAGAGTACTTTCATACCAGCCGAGAAGACTGGCTCTGACCGACGCATCCAGCACACAAACTGGAGGACCGCGAGGTTCTGTCCGTCTTCGAGAAGAGAGGTTCAAATGAGATACGCCCTGTTGCTTCCTGTTATCCTCGCTGCTTCCGTCGTTTCGGCACATGCGTCTGCGCTGCATGACGGCATGCGCCCGGAAAGTGATGCGGTGCCCTTCAGCATCCAGCCCCCTGCAGAAGACTTCGAAGCGTTGGGTTCGGCCGGGCATTTCGTGACCACGCCGCATCGGGCGGAATTTGTCCGCGCTGCGGGTGATTCGTCTGCGCTGCGGAGCGGGATGCGCCCGGAATAGTAGAATCTGTCGAAGTGAACTGCTCGCCGGCCGACGCCCTTGTCCTGGGGCGTTGGCCGGGCATCAGGGTCGACGCGAGGTCCGCTTATTCACGGCGCGCGCAGTGCGGCATCAAACGAATTTGCAATCTGCTTCAACTTGCCTGCAAGGGCGGAAAACTCCGATCCACGCGGATCGCTACGACGCCAGGCAAGCCCGATCGTTCTGGAATATGTCGTGCCCGGCAGGTGCGAATAAACGACAACGTCGCGCTCGGAGATGGCCAGGGCCGGGACGAGCGTGCAGCCCTCTCCCGCGGCGACCATATATTTCAAGGTTTCGAGACTGGTGGCGAGACGATTGGTGCGGCCCGAGGCAGAGCAGCCGACGAGCGCTTGATCGCGCAAGCAATGCCCCTCCTCGAGAAGAAGCCGCTCCTCGGCATCAAGCCTTTCCCAGCTCGGGCCGCCCTTTCGAGACGCGGGATGCCCCTTGGGACACGCCAGCAGGAAGGGTTCCGAAAAAATTGCCGTCGTCATCAAAGCGGGGTCGGCTTGCGGCAAAGAGAGCAGCACGGCGTCAATTTCGCCCTCGGCCAGCCTTGGCACAAGTTCAGCGGTCAAGCCTTCGCTGAGGATGAGCGTAAGATCGGAATATTTTTTGCGAATCCCCGGCAGAATGCGCGGAAAGAGATATGGCCCGAGCGTCGAAATGGCAGCGAGCCGCAGTGAGCCGCCAAATGGCTTGTCCGACCGCTGCGCAATCGTGAAGAGAAGCCGCGCCTCGGCGAGCACGCGACGGGCCTGTTCGACGAATGATTGGCCCTCGGCGGTGACGATCACCCGTCGTGTGGTACGCTCAAAGAGCACGACGCCCAGCCAGGTCTCAAGCTTGCGGACTTGAGCAGACAGCGACGGCTGCGCCACGCGGCAGCGCTCCGCGGCCCGCACAAAGCTGCCGTGGTCGGCGATCGCGACGACATATTCGAGATCGCGCAGGGACAGGCCCGAAAGGTTCATTGCTCGGAGTCCTTTTCGTAGGCGGCACCTATGCAGGTAGGTACTAACGGGTTCGGCATCGAGCAATCCGATGGCAGGAGGGGTGCGGCATATGGCCGACCGCCAATTTGCTTCGAAAACAGGCCTTCTTGCGCCGGACCGGGATTATAAGGAAACGCCTCTCAATCAGATAGCGTGCTTATCATTTTTCCGTCGAAGGGACGCTGGCATGGTCTCCCGAGCGTTTGCGCTAGGAGAGAAAGATGAATGAAAAACCGAAAATCCCGCTTCTGACCCATGCCTCGGGAACCCCGGTGACGGACAACGTCAACATCCTGACAGCGGGCCCGCGCGGGCCGGCGTTATTGCAGGACGTCTGGCTGATCGAGAAGCTGGCACATTTCGACCGCGAGGTGATTCCGGAGCGGCGCATGCATGCCAAAGGCTCGGGCGCGTATGGCACATTTACCGTCACCCACGACATCACGCGCTACAGCAAGGCAAAGATCTTCTCGCAGATCGGCAAGCAGACGCCGATGTTCGCTCGCTTCTCGACCGTGGCCGGCGAGCGCGGCGCGGCAGACGCGGAACGCGACATCCGCGGATTTGCGCTGAAGTTTTACACCGAAGAGGGCAATTGGGACGTCGTCGGCAACAATACCCCGGTCTTCTTCTTTCGCGATCCGCTGCGTTTCCCCGACTTGAACCATGCCATCAAGCGCGATCCTCGCACGGGCATGCGCAGCCCCGACAACAATTGGGACTTTTGGACGCTGTTGCCCGAGGCGCTGCACCAAGTGACGATTGTCATGAGCGAGCGCGGCATCCCGAAAAGCTACCGGCACATGCACGGGTTCGGCAGCCACACCTATAGCTTCATCAACGCGGACAACGAACGCACCTGGGTCAAATTTCACTTCCGCACGCAACAGGGTATCGAAAACCTTACGGACGAGGAAGCACAGGCCCTGGTTGGGTCGGACCGTGAGACCCACCAGCGCGATCTGTTTTACAGCATCGAGCAAGGCGATTTTCCGCGCTGGAATGTCTTCATCCAGGTCATGACAGACGAGCAGGCGAAAGCTTACCGGTTCAATCCCTTCGATCTGACGAAAGTCTGGTCGAAGGCTGAATATCCGCTTATCGAAGTCGGGTATTTCGAGCTCAACCGGAACCCCGAAAACGTTTTTGCCGAGGTCGAGCAAGCTGCGTTTTCGCCGGCGAACATCGTTCCGGGCATCGGATGGTCGCCCGACAAAATGCTGCAAGCGCGCCTATTCTCCTACGGAGACGCGCAGCGCTACCGCCTCGGCGTCAACCACCACCACATCCCCGTCAACGCGCCGAAGTGCCCGTTCCACAGCTATCATCGGGATGGCGCGATGCGGACCGATGGCAACCTAGGCCGTACGCCGACTTATTGGCCGAACAGCCACGGCGAGTGGACGGATCAGCCTCAGCTGAACGATCCGCCGCTCGAATGGACCGGCGCGGCGGCGCATTGGGACCACCGTGTTGACGAGGATCACTGGCAGCAGCCGGGCGATCTCTTCCGAAAGATGACGCCAAAGCAGAAGCAGATCCTGTTCGATAATACCGCACGTCAGGTCGGTCAGGCTGCCAAGCACATTCAGGAGCGGCACGTGGCCAATTGCAGCAAAGCCGACCCTGCCTACGGGAAGGGAGTTGCCGACGCCCTCGTTAAGTTCGCAAAGGGCACGCTCTAAGACATTTTGGACGGCGGACCGGAGTCCGCCGTCCAACTCAATCGGCCAGAGCCTCGCAACCGGCCGGTTCGCGACAGACTGAAGGCCATCAAAAGATGTCGTGCAAAAGATCTCGTGACCGGGAACGGTAAGGGATCAAACCTGGCGCCACGACGGCAAGTGTGGGTCCGCGAGCTTAATATCGACGGGGCCGATGCCGAAGACTGCGACGACGACGGGCTCGCTGATGCCGCGCGGAACACCGTCATAGTGGAAAGTGCGCGCGATTCGTTCGACAAAGCCGCCGGCAGGCACCGGGATTGCGCGCTTTGGATCGAAATCTGCACCGCTGTTGACCCACCAGGTTCCCGACAGCACCATTTGTATGCGGTCCGTTGCATAGCTATGCGGCGCGCTGAACCAACCCGGATTCCATTTCATCAGGACGAGATAGGGTCCCGGTTTGTTGAAATCGCCGTAGAGTTTGGCCATTTCACCGCTTCCCGGCGGCACCCCGTTCCAAGGCAGAAACTTGATATCACCACGTTGTAAGACGAAGGTCTTTTTCGGATCAATTGGCGAAGCCTGTGCGGTCCCTTCGGCCAACGCGGCCATCAGTGACGACAGCAGAAATGTGCGACGTTCCATTTCACCTTCCCTAATCATCGAACTCCGGATGCCTTGCCTGACATTTTCAGTCACCGCCTATATCGGCGCTCAAACCGGGCAGCCCAAGCCGATGCACGCGCTCGAACGGACAAAAGTTCTTGAGCGCCCCAGGTCGGCGCGCTCCGCGTGCCGACCTTTCAATTGGCCCGGCTGACGTATGGTTTGAAGCCGTAATGCGCGAAGATCTGCAGAGCTTCGGGCGAGCGAATGAAAGCAAGCCATGCCCTTGCGGCATCGGGGTGAGGTGCGCCCTTTACAAGCGCCCCCGCATAGATCGCCCGTGCGTTGTCCTTCTCCGGAATGTCGACCTGGTCGATCGGATGACCGATCTGCGCCTGGAAAAGAGCTTCCGATTGCCATGTGACGCCTGCATCAACGAGGCCCTGCATCAGGAGGATCGGCGTCTGGCGATGATGAATATGTGTCAAGACCGTCGAGCCGTCGGAGACTTTCGCGACGTAGACTGCGTCGACTAACGCCGGGCCGCCTGCTTTCCCAAGCGATGATTTGATTTGCCGGGCGATCCCTTCGAACGCCGGATTGGGCATAGCCAGCCGAATGTTCGCGCGGCCCAGATCGCTCAACGTTCGAACCTGCGCAGGGTTTCCCTTCGGCACCATGATTGTGAGGCTATTGGTGACATAAGGCACCGCCGGGCCAGTAAGCGTGCCGTCACGGATAAGCGCCTCGACCTTTTTCAGCCCGGCGAAATAGGCGTCCGCTTTGGCAGTGAAAGTCATGTTCCCGACGGTAATGACGCCGCCGGCCTCGATCTGCTTGACAAGCAGCCCCGGTGGAATGGTTTCCCAAAAAATCTTGCCCTTGTAGAGCGGCTCCTTCGCCTCGAACGCCTTCACCAGAGGGGCCATGGCGAAAAAGTAGTTCCCACCGACGTAGAGGACGAGTTTCGGGGCCGTCAGATCGCCGTGGAAATCCGGCATGTCGTCGACTTCGGGGACCGTGAACTGCAGGCCACGCTTCACGGCGTCGTTATTCGCGCCGTTCTGCCAGGGCGGGAAAATCGAATCGTTTCGGCGCAATACCGCGCTCACCGCCCGGTCTGCAGCTAAAGCAGCGCTGGCTATCGCGAGGCTCATGATGCCGCCTACCAAAACACGACGCAGAGACGCCTTCATCGATGAAATCCTTGTTTTTTCTTCGAGTCCACACGGAGACGGGCGATTGACCGGGAAGCGGCTCGATCGACGCGGAGGATCGATCGCCGGCATGACCGAGACGAAGTCCCTGTTTTTATACGGGGGCTTCGTCGCTAAGCGTTCGCGGCGCCACGGGAGCTATGCTTACCGGTGCCGCGGGGCCCAGAGCTTTTCATGCTCCTGCGTACACTCGATACCGCAAGGCGTCCCATTGATCGCCCGGGTTAAGTCGCTCAGGCTATCGTAACGACCATCGGGGTCGGTATAGCCGCTGTAGTTGACCTGGGGGCTTTCAGCATACCACTGCCGCTGGCCCGCATTGGCGCTCGTGATGGCGACTGGCAAAAAGGCCGCGGCTGCGAATGCGAGCTTCAGCAAAGAAGAATGAGTCATAGTTCCGATCCTTTCTTATTGCAGAGACTGTCTCGTCTGCTGAAGCGATATTTGATGTCTCGACAGGCGAATAACCAATTCAAAGTTGCGGTAATACTCATCGAATTCATTGCTGATATGCGTTCTGCCGCGTTTCTTTCCGTGGCGAAGAAATGTTGGCCGGCCTATTGGCTTCATCATGAGAATGTTATTAGGTAGCCCGTCTCTCGACATTTATTGAAAATGAGCGCGGGTCGAGGCGCGTACGGCATAGGTTCGAAGCTGATGCAATATGCCAATTGCGGCTTGCCTCTCGTCTCCAAAGACCGTCGGCAGAGCCGCGATTGAAATCTGCCGCCGTCTCTTCGAACGACAAATCGGATAAGCTCGTCCCACGATGATGGCCGCATTCGTATCGTCCCTCGCGGGCGTTCTCTCGGGCAGCCTCGTCGGCTTCTCGTTAGGGCTCATCGGCGGCGGTGGATCGGTTCTTGCCACGCCGCTGATGCTCTATGTCGTCGGCGTTCCGCAGACTCACGTCGCCATCGGGACGAGCGCTTTCGCAGTGTCGGTCAACGCATTTCTGGGATTTCTGACGCATGCGCGGGGGCGGACGGTGCGCTGGCGCGCGGCTTTGATTTTTGCGGCGGTCGGGATCATCGGCGCGCTCGCCGGTTCCACCCTTGGGAAAGCTCTGGACGGCGAGCGCCTTCTTTTTCTATTCGGCCTCGCCATGGTCGTGGTTGGAATCGCCATGCTGCGCGGCGGCCACGGCGGAGCCAATAACGTCGAGACGAGGATCGTCGCGACGGACTTCCGCGTCGGCAGCGCTGCGTTTTTCACGGGCCTCGTATCCGGTTTCTTTGGCATCGGCGGCGGCATTCTGATCGTGCCGGCGTTAACATTCGCGACCGGTATGGCCATGATCAATGCCGTCGGCTCCTCGCTGCTCGCCGTCGGAGCCCTCGGGCTCACCACGGCCGTCAACTATGCCGCATCGCGCCTTGTCGATTGGAAATTGGCGTTGGAATTTATCTGCGGTGGGCTTGTCGGCGGATATTTCGGCGCGCGACTCGCGATGCATCTCGGTGAGCGCAGAGAAGCGCTCCGGCGCATTTTTGCGATCACGATCTTCGTCGTCGCGGCCTACGTGCTTTTGCGCAGTGGGCGCAGTGTCTTCAGTTGACTTTGGTGTTGGCACCGCGACTTTTGTCAATAATAAATTTCACCAAACAAAGTCATCGCAATAATCAATTGGTCGCGGGTTCGCGGCGTGTTTAATCCTGCGGTCTCAAGACGCGGAGCGGGAGCAGGGCGCCGCAGGCTTCGCCAAGCTGGGCTGGACGACGGCGCCAGGGGCTGAACTCCGCCTGAGGCGATCGATGAAGGACCTGCGCATGTTCAGAAGCATTAGGCCGTGAGGAAAATGTCCAAATATAGAACGGCAATCATCTATGGCGCGACCGTCGCCGGCATCGCTGGCGCTCTGCAATTTTTCCGGCCGGGCGCGCAGGCGGGCGAACCGTCGGCCGTGCCTGGACACGCGTCGGCGAAGGCGTGGATAGTTCCGGATGTCGGCGCGTTGCCGGATAGCGACTGGGGCCGGACCGTGCGCTATGGACGCGATCTCATTGCAAGGACCGCTTCGTTGATCGGCCCCGAGGTCGCCGACCCGCAGCATCGCTTTGCCGGCAACAATCTGAATTGCCAGAATTGCCATCTCCAGGCAGGCACCAAGGAATACGGGCTGGCCTTAATCGGCGTCTATGCCGATTTCCCGAATTATCGTGCGCGATCGGGCAACGTCGGAACGATGGAAGACCGGATTGAAGGCTGCCTCACGCGCAGCATGAACGGCAAACCTATTCCGCAAAGCAGCCCGGAGATGACCGCGATCGTCTCTTATCTCAAGTTCCTTTCCACAGGCCGTCCGGTTGGCGCGCCGACGCCGGGCCGCGGCTCTGGCAGGATGATCGAGTTGTCGCGAGCCGCCGATCCGGCGCGTGGCAAGGTCGTTTTCGCTCAGGCGTGCGCGGCATGCCACGGCGCCGATGGCCTGGGCGAACGCGCAGGGCGGCCGGGCGATGCCAAAGGCTATCTGATTCCGCCGCTCTGGGGGCCAGACAGTTACAACGACGGTGCCGGGATGGCTCGTCTGATCAGCGCGGCGAACTTCATTCACAGCAATATGCCCAACGGGACCACCTGGAAGCAACCGGTGCTGTCACCGGACGATGCTTGGGATGTCGCGGCCTACGTTGATTCTCAGCCGCGTCCGCACAAGTCGGGCCTCGACCGAGACTTCCCCAATTTGACGCAGAAGCCGGTCGATGCGGCCTATGGACCTTATGCGGACCACTTCAGCGCCGCGCAGCATAAGTATGGTCCGTTCACGCCGATCCGCGCGGCCATCAAAGCGCTCGAAGCCGACAAATAAGCGATAGTGCATCAAAGCCATAGCGCCGCTGAGGCGAATGACCAACGAGGAGAATGTTCATGAACTTTGTTACGGGGCGGCGTGCTGCAGTGAAGACTTTGGCCGCGACGCTTGCGGCCGCCATGGGCGGCGCCGAATTGACAGTGGGGAGGGCCGACGCGTCGCCGGCCAAACCGGAAGCTGTTCCTTCGGCAGGTGCGGCTACGCTCGCTGAACTTACGGCGCGTCTTGCACATGCGCCGCGGCGGCGTGACTTCAAATCGGTGCCGATGATTTTGAACAATCCGGATCAGTGGGATCACGAGGCCTTGTCGGAGGTGTTGGCTTATCGGCCGCCAACGAAACAGGCATGGGACGTGACTGATATCGCCGGACCATGGTTGAACGTCATGCGCAATTCGCTCAATGCGCAGGTATGGTCGTTCAAGCATCCGGACTTTCTTGTCGTTTCTGAAACGCACGGCACGGCGCAGCTCGCTCTCTATGATCAACTGATGTGGGACAAATACAGGCTCGCGAAACTTGCCGGAAAAGATTTCGATCGAAATACGCTGATCCTGGAAAAACCCGCGGCGAAGTCGGATCCGACCGATTATGAGAATCCCGCCGGCGTCTTTTCCGGCAAGAACAATTCAATTCCAGCACTGCAAAAGCGCGGCGTCGTCTTCATGTCGTGCCACAACGCCATCTGGGAGCAGGCGGCCAAACTCGCCGGGATGGGCGTCAATCCGGACAAGCTTTCCGTCGATGCTCTGGCCGCAGAACTGACAAACCACCTCATTCCGGGTGTTGTTCTGACGCCGGGGGCAGTCGCCACCTTGCCGGAATTGCAACGCGCAGGATTTGCTTATGCGCGCTGAATGAGTCTCCGAGGGCTCGGATAATCGGAATCTTGGCGCCGGGGCCAAAGCCCGTTTTCGGGCAGGGGGCTGGGCGACCCGACCGAGCCGCCATGCGGCTGGCCGAATCGCGATGGTTAAGGCATGGGCGCGGAAAAGCCATATCCGCGCTCCAGTTCGGCACCGTGGAGCGCGATTTAACCGCCGCCGGAGACGCAATTAAATAATTGATTTTATTGGTGGAGCTGATGAGATTCGAACTCACGACCTCTGCAGTGCGATTGCAGCGCTCTCCCATCTGAGCTACAGCCCCGGCCAGCGCGCTGTTTACGTCCCTGGCGCAGCCACTGTCAATGCAAAGACGGCTTGGGGCTGCTGCGGGCGGCTTGCCCGCCGGGCTTCTGCCCGCTAAACGAAAGGCCCTTGCCGGGTTCCGGAGCCGCTATGCGCGCAATTCTCGACGTTCTTCTGCTCATCCTGCAAATCTATACTTACATCATCATCATCGTGGCGATCATGTCCTGGCTCATCGCCTTCAATGTGATCAACGTCTACAACGACGTCGTGCGCACGATCTGGAATGCGCTTAACGCCGTCACCGAGCCGCTGCTGAAGCCGATCCGCAATGTGCTGCCGGCGCTCGGCGGTCTCGATATTTCCCCGGTCATTCTGCTTTTGCTGATCTTTCTGGTGCAAGACATCATCGAGCGCTACGTCTATCCGAACGTCTTTTAGCGCCCATGGACGCAGCCGCGGTTCCTTGGGCCGCGCGCAAGGATGGCGTCGCCTTGGCTGTGCGGCTCACGCCCAAATCGTCGCGTGACGCCGTCGAAGGACTGGAACATCTGGCCGATGGCCGCGCGGTCTTGAAAGCGCGGGTCCGGGCTGTACCCGAAGCTGGCGCAGCCAACGAGGCTCTGCTGCGCCTTCTGGCCAAGGCCTTGTCGCTGCCGCCGAGCCGCCTGCATCTCGAATCCGGCGCGACGAGCCGCGTGAAAACAATCCACATTGCCGGCGATCCGGCCATTCTCGCGGCGAAACTGGCGGCCCTCGCCGGTTAAGCCTTGGCCGGCGCCGCGATCTTATTGTGGACGCGCACCATCAGGGCCGCGCCGAAGAGCGGCGTCAGCAGATTGGCGACCGGCACGGCGGCGAGCGCCGCGATGAGAAGCCCGGCCAGGAAAATCTGCCATTCATGGGCGCGGCGGATGCGCCCGACATCCTCGACGCCGCGATAGCGCAGCGCCGCAAGCTCGAAATAGCCGCGGCCGAACAGATAGGCATTGACGATAAGAAAGATGACCGCATTGACGCCGGGTACCAGCAACAGCAGCAGAGCGATGATGTTCAGCGCCAGGGCCAGAGCCGCGAAAACCGCAGCGATGCGGATTTGCGCGCCGAGCGGTGGCGTCTTGCCGCGATGCGCCGGATCGATCTCCGCTTCGACGATGGCCGCCAATTCATCGAAAAAGAAGCCCGCAACCAGAAACGAAACCGGGGTGATCGCGAAGGCAAAGCCGATAAGCAGTGCAATCGCCGCGAGCACGATGAGGCTCGTCGCCAGCCAATGGTAGGGCAGGACGAGAAAATGCCCGAGCGCCGTTTCGGCCCCGACGAAGATGAGGATCAAGAAAAGCAACGTCAGCGCCAGGGTCTTGATCAAGACGTGGCGGAACGGCGCGGTGAAAATCTGCGCCAGAGCGGCAAAGGCGAGGGAGAGCATCGTCGGGGCCGGAATGTTGCCTAGGAAATGACAAACAAAGCTTCTACTGAGCCGTATAGCGCGAGGAGACGGTGATGACGGCTCCCTTCGGTCTTTTCGGTACGACGCAAGCTGATCTGACAGCTAGTGGCTTTTTTCGCTGGTTCAATCTCGTCGATGAAGACCAGCTTGGCGGCGCCGGCAAGGCAGCGCCGGGCAAGGTGCCTACGGGAGAAGCGAAAAAGCCCGGCGAGACCATCTATCGGCCGAGCGGCGCTGCGTTTCGGCGGCTTGTCTTCTTCAAGTGCCGGACAGATCCCGGCCGCGCGTTGCAAAGCCTCGATCTTCATGTCGCGCGGGCATTCATCGACGATCCGCGGCAATCGCCCTTCGCGCGCGATATCGCGAAGAGCTTTCTCGAATCGATCGAACAGCCTGTTCCGGCGCTGCTCGAACCGTTGATCGCTGATATATCCTACCGCGATCTGGGCGGCGTCGTGATGATGCGCGGCAGCGCGCCGGACCTGCCGGCAATGCCGACGGCCGGCTATGTCATCTTCGCGACGCCGGTGCGGCAGGCCTGGTCGCGCAAGCTCACCAATCTGGAACTCACGATCCAGAATGTGTTCGGCCCGGACGCCGGCATGGATTCCAAAAGCGATCCCGGCGCTCTCAGTCTGCGCGCTGACTTGGCCTGATCGATGCGCAGGGCGGCTGCATTCTTGTCTTGACCGGTGTTTTCTTTTAGACCGATGGCGATGGACGCTTCCTCTTCCCAAGACATTCGCCACGACTGGACGGCCGACGAGATTGTCGCCGTGCATGATCGTCCTCTCCTCGAATTGATTGGCGAGGCCAACCGGCTGCATCGCGCGCACCAGCGGCCAAATTATGTGCAGAAGGCAAGCCTTTTAAGCGTCAAGACCGGCGGCTGCCCCGAGGACTGCGCCTATTGTCCGCAATCGGCGCATCATGAGATCAAGCTCGACAAATCGACGCTGATGCCGGTCTCTGATGTCCTCGACGCGGCGAAACGGGCGCGCAACGCCGGCGCCGACCGCTTCTGCATGGGGGCTGCGTGGCGTCAGGTGCGCGACGGCGCCGAGTTCGACGCGGTGCTTGACATGGTGCGTGGGGTTCGCGCACTGGGCATGGAAGCCTGCGTGACGCTGGGCATGCTGACCGAAGAGCAGGCGCAGCGTCTGAAACAGGCGGGGCTGACCGCCTACAACCACAACCTGGATACGGGCCCGGATTATTATCCGCAGATCATCTCCACCCGGACGTATGACGACCGGCTTGAGACCTTGCGGGCCGTGCGCGCGGCTGGCATCGAAATGTGCTGCGGCGGCATCATCGGCATGGGCGAAAGCGTCCACGACCGCGCCGCGATGCTGGCCGTGCTCGCAAGTTTCGATCCGCATCCCGAAAGCGTACCGATCAATGCCCTGGTCGCCGTCGCCGGCACGCCGCTCGGCGGTCGCGAGACGATCGATCCGCTTGCCTTCGTGCGGATGATCGCGACGACACGCATCGTACTGCCGGAGAGCATCGTCCGTTTGTCGGCCGGCCGCGCCAGCTTGAGCCGCGAGGCTCAGGTTCTTTGTCTCGTTGCCGGCGCCAATTCGCTGTTTTACGGCGAAACCCTGCTGACGACGCCCAATGCCGAGATGCTGGCGGACAACGCGCTCTTTGCCGCGCTCGGGCCGGTCCTGCGGGATGAGGCGGCCGCGGCATCCACCGCGCTGTCGCCGGCGTGAATTTTCCGTAACCTTCACGCCGGGATTGTAAATTTCCGGAACTCTTCTTGTCCTAAGCCGTTCTTCGCTCCCAACTCAGCGGGAGTGAACCATGAGCAGCACGACGGATAAAATTAAGGGCGTCTCCAACGAAGCCGCGGGTCACCTCAAGCAAGGTGTCGGCAAGGCCGTCGGTTCCGAAAAATTGCGGGCCGAAGGTGTGGCGCAGGACCTCAAGGGCCATGCGCAAAAGGCGGTGGGCGACGCCAAAAGCGCCGTGAAGGACGCCGCCAACAAAGCGGCGGATCACGCCAACAAACACATGTGACCAGCGCACCTATGTGATCTTCAGACATCGCTAATGGGGCGCCCCTCTGGGCGCCCTTGGCTCTGCTCGCGATCAATCGAGCCGGCGGGGTCTTGCTTCCTTCGGCAGCCGGCTGAACGGCGCGCGATAAGAACGCCATAGCATGCCGAGCCTTTCGTCCATTTGGTCGCCAGGCAGCGTCCGGCGGCCGCGGCTCAACACTATGCGGGGCAGGTGCAGCATAGCAATTCCTCAAGCTAACAATCGAGCCGGCGGAACAAACAGCAGGCACAGCGTGACATAATCAGAGGAAGCGGAATTGCTAATGTTGAGGCTGCGTATCGGCCATGCTTCGATGGCGGGGCTTGAGGCGCTTAATCGTTCGCGCTCGATGACCAGCTTGCGAAGGACACGAGCGGCGACTTCTCCAACTCGCCGGCAACGGCGTCGAGTTCGAGCGGATCGACAGCTGTGCTGACGAGCGTTGCAATGATTTCCGTCGCATCGGGCGAGCGCTCTTCGACCTCGATCTGGCGCACCGGATAGCTGGCTTCTTCTAACGCCTCGGCGAGCAGGTCGCGCACCTCGCCGACCTTATCGGGCCTTGTCACGACATGGATTTCATAGGCTGCCTCCAGGCTTAACTCGTCTATCGGCGCACGATTGATGGCGTTGACGAGGGGGCGCAGCAGCGTGTTTCCGGCGAGGACGGCGAGAGTCAGCACCGTGGCTTCGGCAGCAAGGCCGAGACCCGATAACGCACCGACGGCGGCCGAACACCAGAGCGTCGCCGCCGTATTGAGGCCCTGAATATGCGCGCCGTCTTTCAAGATGACGCCGGCGCCCAGAAAGCCGATGCCGGAGACGACATAGGCCGCGATCTGCGTCGCGCCGGCCTGGCCATTGATGCGCATTCCGAGAGCGACGAAGGCGGCAGCGCCTATGGCGACCAGCACATTGGTTCGTAGCCCGGCGCTTCGTTGTCGCCATTGGCGCTCCGCGCCGATCAGCGTCGCAAGGATGAAGGCAACGAGAATGCCGATCGATAGATCGAGGAGATGATTATAATCGAAATGCGTGATGATAAGCATCATGCGCCTCTGCCGAGCTCGAATTCCGCTGTTTTTGGGTTGACAGAGGCGATCAAGAAGATCAATAGCGGACCGTCGACGCGGATTCGTCCCGTTGGCGCTTCACAACCTTAGAACATACATGGGCAGTAGCAGCTTTTGGTGGCGAGCTTACGGATTCTCGTGTGCTCTCACCAGCAACATCGTCGTTGTCGCAGGCCGGAGTCCCTGCGTGGAAGCCGCTGAGCGGGCGTAAGCCGCGTTTCTGCAGCTCACAGGCCGGCCTGGACAAGGCTGGAGGTGAGCCATGAATAATCCCACCGACCCCATCATCGATTTGGCCACTCGCCGGGCGGCAAGGCGTGCGCCCGCGCGTCGCGCTGGTCTCGGCGTTGCGCTCATGTGTCGTTGGCAGCTCGATCCGGAATCGGGTCGGCTCAACTGCGCCTGGGTCGAAAAGGCGCCGCGGACGTAAGGAGCAAACCATGAAAGACGGACCCAGTAGGCCCGCCGCGGTTGCTCAGACAACCCGGCGGGCTGCCCCTCGACGAAATCCCAATTCCTATCGAGCCGGTGCGGCGGTGCGAGTCTGAGTGACTCTGCTCCTGCCGTGACGGCTAGGAGCAAGGCCAATGACCGTCCACATCCATAACGATGAAATCCGCGACGCCGTCCTCGACGAGGCTCACATCGGTCACATCACCGGTGCGTTCGGAACGATTCTGCAGCATGACACCGGGCCACGCCGCAAATGGCGTCACCGCCTCCAGACGCTTTTCGCCATCCTCGGCCCAGGACTCATTGTCATGGTCGGCGACAATGACGCGGGCGCCTTCGGCACCTATACCCAGGCCGGCCAAAATTACGGCACGTCGCTGCTATGGACGCTCGTGCTTCTCGTCCCCGTGCTTTACGTCAATCAGGAGATGGTGCTCCGTCTCGGTGCGGTCACGGGCGTCGGCCACGCACGCCTGATCTTCGCGCGTTTTGGCAAATTCTGGGGTTCGTTCAGCGTTATCGATCTTTTTCTGCTCAACGCGCTGACGATCGTCACCGAATTCATCGGCATTTCCTTGGCGCTTGATTACCTCGGCGTTTCCAAGGTCATTGGCGTTACGCTATCCGCACTTCTCGTGATGGCTGCCGCAAGCACCGGAAATTTCCGCCGTTTCGAGCGATTCTCCATGACGCTCGTGTTCGGCAGCTTGGTGCTCGTGCCGATCTTTCTTATGCTCCATCCTCCCTTTGGCCAGATTGCGCACGACCTCATGGTTCCGCAATTGCCGCACGGCGGTAAGCTGAGTGACGTCATGCTGCTCATCATTGGCATTGTCGGGACGACGATTGCCCCTTGGCAGCTGTTCTTCCAACAGAGCTATGTGATCGACAAGCGGATCACGCCCCGTTTCATGCGTTATGAGAGAGCCGACTTGTGGCTTGGGATCGTGCTTGTCGTCATCGGTGCTGTCGCGATGATTGCTTTTTCTGCCGCGGCATTTAACGGCCGCGCGGGGTTCGGCAATTTTACTGACGCGCGCGGCGTTGCGGTCGGTCTTGAGGCTGCCGCGGGTCATACCGCCGGAATCCTTTTTGCGGTCGGCCTCATCGATGCAAGCTTGATCGGCGCCGCGGCGGTATCGCTTGCGACAGCTTACGCAATCGGCGACGTATTTTCGGTGCGGCATTCCCTGCACCGAGGCGTTGCGGCTGCTAAAGGCTTCTATGCGGTCTATTGCGGATTGATCGTTGTCTCAGCCGCCTTGGTCTTGACTCCAGGCGTGCCGCTCGGCCTCTTGACCAATGCGGTGCAAACGCTTGCGGGCGTTCTCCTGCCGAGTGCGACGGTATTCCTTTTGCTGCTCTGCAATGACCGAGACGTGCTTGGGCCGTGGGTCAACACCCGGGCAGCTAATCTTTTCACCGGCGGCGTGATTGCCGTGCTGGTGATCCTCTCGGTTATTCTGACATCATCAGTCCTGTTCCCCGCGCAGACAGACACAAAGGCCATCCTGGCGATCATGATCGGCGGGGGCGTTCTTGCTCTCTTCGCAGCATTGGCCTCCGGCATCCTGAAGTCGCGCAGAGAGGCCGTGAGGCGCGTCGATGCGTGGGATAGGGAACTCGAAATGTGGAGGATGCCGCCGCTATCGCATTTGCGGCCGATGAAACTGTCGAAGTCGAGCAAAGTCTGGATGCTCGTCCTGCGCGCCTACCTTATCCTGGCAGGCGGTCTTGTGCTCACGAAAATCGTGACCTTGGCGTTTTGATTGCGCGTCGAGGTTCGACGGGCTGTAGTGGATCGATGCACCGCGATCGTGGCCGCATCGATCCTTCCACCAGCGGCAGCTTCAATTCGCCGCGACATGAACGGCGCCGCCGTCCTTCAGAACTGCGGGCGGATTGAGGATCACGCTCTCGCCCCCTCTCAGGCCCTGGCCGATTTCGACCTCGGCGCCGAAGTCGCGCACGATGCGAACCGGCACGAACTGCGCATGGTCGTTCTTAACGACTGCAACGCGAAGGCCATCGGCATCATAGATGAGCGCATTGGCGTCGAGACGGACATGCGGCGTCGGCGATACGAGATTGAAATGGACGCGCACATACGTGCCGATGGTGAGGACGTTGTTCGGATTGTCGATATCGACTTCGGCCAACAGCGTACGTGACGTCGCATCGAGTGCGTGCGCCGTCCGGGCCACGACGGCCTTGAAGACGCGTCCCGGCATCTCAGGGACCGAGATAGACGCGGCGACACCGTTTTTGAGGCCTTCGGCCATATCCTGCGGAACATAGACTTGCACGCGCACCTTGTCGGTTCGCGCGACGCTGAACATCGGGCGTGATGTCGTGTCGGCGCTGACGAGATCGCCGACATCGATATTGCGCCCGGTGACGACGCCGGCGAACGGCGCCACGACAGTCAAGTAGCTGCGCCGTTGGGTGATGGCCGCGAGCGCGGCTTGCGCGGCGCGCACATCCGCGGCGCGGGCGGCTTCGGTCAGGCGATCCTGGTCGAATTGCTGCGCCGTCACCCAGCCGCGCTGAACCAGGGCGCCGGAACGTTGGGCAGTGGCATGGGCAAGATCGAAATTGGCCTTGGCCTGGGTCAGTGCGGCCTCGGCCTGGCTCACCTGCTGATCAAGCTCGGGGGACCGGATGATGGCGAGAACGTCGCCTTTTTTTACCTGCGTTCCGATATCCGCGGAACGCTGCGAAATATAGCCCGAGGCCCGCGCGAAAATCGTCGCCGTCTCGAAGGATTCCAAGCTTCCCGGCAGGTCGAGCGGCACGCCGCCCGCCAATCGGTGCGCCGTCACGGTCCTCACGCTCGGAACCATCGAAAGCCGCGCGTCGGTTGCGGCTTCGGCGATCGAATCCGTTGAGATCCGGCGTCCGGCGCCATAGCTGAGACCCGCCGTGAGCACGATCAAGGCGATCCAGCCGAGCGATCGCGTCCCGGCGCGTGTTGGCGCGGGCTGCGAGGCGATTTCAAAATCTTCGGCAGGCTGCGGCTTAGACATGGGCGAAATCCTCCAACAGCCGGCCTTCGCGTTTGCGCAAGCGGCTATAGAGCCAAGGAACGAGAAAGAGTGTCGCGACGGTGCCGAACATCAGGCCGCCGATCACGGCGCGGCCCAAGGGTGCGTTTTGTTCGCCGCCATCGCCAAGGCCGAGTGCCATCGGAATCATGCCAACGATCATCGCGAGCGCGGTCATCATGATCGGTCGCAGCCGCGTGCGCCCGGCCATCACCGCGGCATCGCGCGCCGAAAGCCCGAAGGCGCGCTGCTCCTTGGCAAACGTTACGAGCAGGATCGAATTGGCCGAGGCAACACCGACGCTCATGATGGCGCCCATCAGCGACGGCACGCTGAGACTGGTCCCGGTCGCAAAGAGCATGAACAGAATCCCGACCATTGCGCCGGGCAGGCCCAAAACGACAACGAAGGGATCGACGAAGGATTGGAAATTGACGGCCATCAGCAGATAGACGACGGCGGCCGCGACCAGCAATCCGATGCCCATTTGAACGAACGCCGAGCGCATGCTGTCGATCTGGCCTTCGACGACGATTTCGTTTCCTGGGTGTAACTCGGTGCGGTATTTCGCAACGATCCGATCGATCTCCGCTGCGATGCGGCCGAGATCGCGCCCTTCGACATTGGCGTAAATGTCGAAGGTCGGCTGAATGTTCGAATGGCTCGTCACCGTTTGCGCGGCGTCGCGGCCGAAGCCTGCGACATTGTTGAGCAAAGTCGGGACCGTGCCCGCGGCCGATGCGCCGCGCGTGCCAACGAGCGTGCCGGCGACGTCGCTCAGCGATGCCAGTTTATATTGCGGCACTTGAACCGCGACTGGATATTGGATGCCGGTGTTGGGATCGACCCAGAAATTGGGCGTTACCGTGTTGCTTGAGGCAAGTGCGACCATCACGTTTTGCGCCACGCTTTGCATATCGAGGCCGAGGTCTTGTGCGCGCTGGCGATCGATCGCTACGGTCAATTCTGGTGCATCGACGATCTGGTGCAAATGCGCATCCGCGACGCCGACGACATGTTTGACCTCGTCGAGCATCGCTTTGACGATGCGTAGATTGTTATCCTTGTCGTAACCGACGACGCGCACGTCGATCGGCGCCGGCAGGCCGAAGTTCAGGATCTGGGTTACGATATCGCCCGGCTGGAAATAGAAGGTCACGTCCGGGAATTGGCGCGCGAGCGCGTCGCGCAGGCGCTTGATATAGGCCGCAGTCGGCTTATGCCCTTCCTTGAGCGAGACGAGGATCTGGCCATCGTTGCCGGCAACCGTCGTGCCGTCGTCGAAGGGCAGGGCATAGCGGAACGGCACGCCGATGTCGTCGATGATCAACTCGCGTTCGGAATCGGGGATGACGCGACGAATGGTGTTTTCGACGTCTTCGAAAATATGTTCCGTCGTTTCGATCCGCGTGCCGGATGGCGCGCGGACATGAAGTTTGAATTCGCCGGCATCGACCGAGGGAAAGAAATCGCGGCCGACGAGCGAAAAAAGCACGCCGCCAATCGCAAGGACGGTGAGCGCGACCGCCGGGACTTTCCAACTGCTTTCGATCAGCTTTTCGAGCGTGACCGAATAGCCGTCGCGCAGCCGTTCGAAACCCGCCTCGAAGCTGCGCGAGAAACGCGTAAAGATCGAGGCGCGATGGCTGCCGTCGACACCCGCCTCCCCGTGACGCTCGCCGGCGAGCAGCAAGGCCGCCAGGACCGGCACGAGCGTTCGCGACAGGATATAAGACGCGAGCATCGCGAAGACCACGGCGAGCGCCATCGGGGTGAAGAGGAATTTCGACGGACCGATGAGAAATTCGACCGAGACGAAGACCGCCGAAATGGCCAGCGTCGAGACGAGGGTCGGAAGGGCAATTCCGGCGGCGCCGTGCAGCGTCGCTTCGGGCAGCTTTTCTCCCAGCTGGCGCAGACGGTGGATATTTTCGATCGTCACCGTCGCATCGTCGACGAGAATGCCGACCGCCAGCGCGAGGCCGCCGAGGGTCATGATGTTCAGCGTCTCGCCGATGGCGGACAGGATGGCGATCGACGACAAAATCGACAGCGGGATCGAGACGGCGACGATCAGCGTCGAACGCCAACTTGAAAGAAACAACAGAATCATCGCCGATGTCAGGAGTGCGGCAATCGTCGCCTCGACGGCGACACCGGAGATCGCCGCGCGGACGAAGACAGACTGATCGAACAATTCCTCGATCTTCATCCCCGGCGGCGCCGCCGCGCGGCTCACGGGCAGGACGTCGTTTTTCACACGGTCGACGACGTCGAGCGTCGAGGCGTTGCCGCTTTTCAGAATGGAGAGGAGAACGGATCGGCGGCCTTCGCTGCGCACGATGTTCTGCTGGATGGCGTAGCCGTCGCGGACTTGCGCCACATCTTTGATGCGAATGAGCGCTCCATTGACCTTCTTGATCGGCACGTCGTCGAGAATAGAGACCGCATCGGCGAGACTGTTGATGCGAACGTCGTAGTCCTTGTCGCCGAATTTGACATCGCCCATCGGGAGCGAGAGGTTTTGGGCGTTGATCGCATTCGACACATCAAGCGGCGTGATTCCCTTGGCGGCAAGGGCCGCGGGATCGATGTCGACCATCACCTGCCGGATGCGCCCGCCATAGGGCGGCGGCAGCATCGTGCCCGGAATAGGCGCAAGCTGCTGGCGGATGCGATAGACGCCGTAATCATAAAGCTCCGATTCCGAGAGGCGGTCGGAACTTAGCGCCAATTGCAGAACCGGCACGGTCGAGGCGCTGTACTGCATGATGATCGGCGGCTGCGCGCCCGGCGGCAGGAAAGCGCGGATCGAATTCGTCGCCGAAACCACTTGGCTCATCGCCAAATCGACATTCACATCAGGCTGAAAATAGATCTTCTCGACGACGAGGCCGGGAATCGTCTGGCTCTCGATCGTGCGGATGTCGTTGACGAAAAAGCTGATCGAAAACTCTGAATAGGTTGTGATCCGCTTCTCGGTCTCATTGTTGTTGAGGCCGTCGTAATACCAGACGACGGTCACGACCGGGATATTGACGTTGGGAAAGATGTCGGTCGGCGTCCGCACGATGGCCGCGACGCCGAGAAGCAGAATGGCAATGCCCAACACAAGGAACGTGTAGGGGCGATGCAAGGCAAGGCGAACGATGTTCATGAATGCTTCCAAACGCCGCCCGGCATTGCGCCCAGCGGCCCCCCAGAATCAGCGAAGCGCAATTTATGTATCGCTCGTTACAATTGGCTGCTGCAAAGCAGCATATCAAGCCCCTGCCTTGATTTTTCTCGCTGCGATTTGAGAAGGGAGCATGACATTAGGCCGCCTGGACAAGGCGACGGCGAGCAATTATTTATCGATTGGTAAAAAAGTCAATGAGGCCGGCCGTGGCATTAGGACGCCCAAGGGCTTTCGACGTCGAGGAAGCGCTCGGAAAGGCGCTGGTCGTCTTTCGACGCAAAGGCTACGAGGGCTCATCGATCGCTGACTTGACGGAGGCGATGGGCATCAACCCGCCGAGCCTCTATGCGGCTTTCGGCAGCAAGGAAGAGCTCTTCCGCAAAGCTCTCGATCGCTATATCGGCATTCGCAAGGATTTTTCGCACGAAGCTCTTGAAGCGCCGACGGCGCGCGAGGTCGTCGAACGGCTTCTGCGCGGAACCGCCGATCAGCTCACCGAACCGCAAAATCCGCCAGGCTGTCTACTCGTCCAGGGGGCGCTATCTTGCGGCGACGCCGCCGAGCCCATCAAGAAAGAATTGTGTTTCCGCCGGGTGGCGGAAGAGGTCGCGCTTCGGCACCGGCTGGAACGCGCGCTTGAAAGCGGCGATCTGCCGAAAAACACAGATGTTGCGGGCTTGGCGCGCTATGTCGCCACGGTGAGTCAGGGCATGGCCGTGCAGGCCGCTGGCACGGCAACGCGCGCCGACCTACATGCCGTCGTCGATGCCGTCATCCAAGGGTGGCCGAAATAGACCGGCGCGATCCTCATCGGGATGTCGAGCCGCACTGCGCGTCGAGCCTCTTTCGCTTGCGCTTGGCTCGCGATTGAAGGCAGAGCCTCAAGCGATTGCGGACGCGCGGTATCGAAGGCAACCTCCGTCCGAGCAGAGAATTGCGAAACACGTGCTCGCATGAGATTGGCTGGCCTTAAGTGGAACGAGACGTTACGGCTGAGGTCAGGACGGCCTATCGCTACTGGGCGCCGATTTATGATGTCGTTTGCGGAGAAATCTTTGCAAACGCGCGTCGCGCGGCTGTCGAGGCGAGCGAAGGCTTCGGGTCACGGATATTGGAAATCGGCGTCGGGACGGGCCTTTCCTTTAAATATTATCGAAGGACGGACATCGATCTCGTCGGAATCGACTTGTCTTGGGAGATGCTGAAGAAGGCGCAGCGAAGAGTGCGCTCAGCGCCAAATCCATTCGTCGGCGGCCTTATCAATGCAGATGCGCACCGCTTGCCGTTCCGCGCAGCCGTCTTTGATTGCACCTTGTCGCAATTTATGATCACCCTCGTCGCAAATCCTGAATTGGTATTGGAAGAATGCGTGCGGGTGACACGGCCGGGAGGGGCGATCGTTGTTGTAAGCCACCTCACTTCGACGCAAAGCCGGTCGTTCTTGCGCGGGGCGGCGGTGCAGAGCGTTGCGCGTCGGCTTGGCTTGCGCCCGGGATTTGCGCGCGAGCGGCTGTTGCGATGGGCGCAAAATAGGCAAGATGTGACGCCGTTCAAATACCGACAGGTCGGCGCGCATACGCTCTTGATCTCAACGAAGCATCGCTGACGTGACCGACCGACAGCATGAACTTGGTTTGTACTGTCGCTAATTTTTTGCTCCCCGTCTCCTCCGCGCAACGAAGCTCCACGGGTTCGAGCAATCTTCGGGCACTTTGTCGTAAATATAGCCGCGACTGCGCAATTTTATTGCGCTCGACGCATCGAAAGAGAAACCGCGCCTCTTATCAAGTTGGCATAGCCCTTGCTCATTTCGCTCGATGAGGCGGCTAGGGTTCCAGCTTCGGGCAACGCCTGAAGTGTTCGGTCCGAGAGCCGCAATCTGCGGGGAGAAATCCCGCGGACGCACGGCGGGATAAAAGCCCGGGAGACCGAAGTGAACCAGGGATGGCTCACCTAAGTCTCGCCTTTCCCTGGTCAATGCGACCTGTTCGGGAGAGGCGCGATGTGCACATTGTCCCATCCAACGACGCCGGAAGGCTATCGCCAGCGCTATCTCGAATTGAAGCGCGTCGCTGAGGAGAAAGAGCGTCTCCGGCCGCCGGCTTCTCGGCGCGCCAACCCCGATCCGCTCCCCGCGGATTGCATCTTGCACGAAGAAGTCATTCCGGGGGGCTGGTATTGGAGCGTCCGGTTGGCGCGCGGCCAGAGTCTGCGGCTCGTTAATGACGAAGCCACGCCCGGCCTATCGTTCTTCGCCTGGAACGCCGACGATTCGAGCGAGCGCATCAACGCCGCCGATACGCTGAAGTTGCAATGGAATGCGACCGTCACCAAGGGGAGGCTCCTGTTTTCCGATATGGGGCGGGTCCTCGCCTCGATCACCGATGATACGGCAGATGGCGGGCACGACGCCCTTGCCGGCGGCAGCACGGCAGCGACCAATCTCGAGCGTTACGGTGCTGGCAGCGGCGCGCGCGATACGCGGAGCAATTTTATTTTGGCTGCCGGGAAGCATGGCCTTTCTCGGCGCGATATCGCGCCATGCCTGACCTTCTTCGCGCCGGTCCGCGTCGATGCCGACGGAAATCTCATCTGGCGCGACGAATTGAGAAAGCCCGGAGCCTATGTCGATCTCAGGGCCGAAATGAACTTGCTGATCGCGTTGTCCAATTGTCCGCATCCCTTAGCCCCTCAGCGGACCTTCGATCCCCGCCCGGTGCGCGCCATCGTCTGGAATTCGCCCGCGCCGGCCGTCGATGATTTTTGTCGAAACGCCACGGATGAAGCGATCCGCGGATTCGAAAACACCGACCGCCTCTTCGAGATTTAGGCAGGGCCTGACAGATGACCAATGAAGCGTTCCATCCGATTCCCTCCAATCTCGATCCCGCCGTAGCACGCTATGACTATGTCATCCCGGCCACCGCGCCCTGGTCGGGCATCGTCCACAAGGGCGAGACGCTGCGTATCGTCGATCTCGAAGGCTGTCAGGCTGTCGATACATTATTCTATAGCGCCGCCGATTTTTCCGAGCGCTACAGCGCCCAGGATACGATAGCCCTTCAAAGACATGCCTATGTCTCGGTCGATACGGCCATAGTCTCGAACGCCGGCACTGTGCTGGCGCGCGTCACCGCCGATACTTGCGGCCGGCACGATACATCGGCCGGGGCGTGCAGCTGCGAGGCGAATACTGTGCGCTTCGGGCATCACACCCGCTACATGCACGCCTGCCGGGAGAACTTCATCCTCGAACTCTCCAAATACGGCATGACGAAGCGCGACATCGTGGGAAATCTCAACTTCTTCATGAATGTGCCGATCCTCGAGGATGGCCGGCTCGCCATTGTCGACGGTGTATCGAATGCCGGCGATTACATCGAGCTGCGTGCCGAGATGGATATCCTGGCTGTGATTTCGAACTGCCCGCAGGTCAACAATCCATGCAACGGCTTCAATCCGACGCCGGTGCGGGTACTGATCTGGAACGGCGCCGAGGCCTAGCCCGTGTTTCACAAAATTCTGATCGCGAACCGCGGCGAGATCGCCGCGCGAATCATTCAAACCGCGCGGCGGCTCGGCATCGCGACGGTCGCCGTCTATTCCGATGCCGACCGCTTCACCTTGCCGGTGCGGCTCGCCGACGAGGCGGTGAGGATCGGCGCGGAGCCGGCGGCCGAAAGCTATCTCAACGTCGAGGCCATTCTCGCCGCCTGTCGCGAGACCGGGGCAGAGGCCGTCCATCCGGGTTACGGCTTTCTCTCCGAAAATGCAGAATTTGCCGAGAAGCTTGCAGCGCAAGGAATTGTCTTTATCGGGCCGACGCCGGCGCAATTGCGCGTCTTCGGCCTGAAGCACACCGCGCGGGAGATTGCCTCTGCCAACGGCGTGCCGCTCGCGCCCGGCAGCGGATTGATCGAAAGCCGCGAGGCGGCGCTCGCCGAGGCGGCGCGCATCGGCTACCCGGTCATGCTGAAAAGCACCGCCGGCGGTGGCGGCATCGGAATGCAGCTCTGCGAAGGACCCGATGCCCTTGCGCAAAAGTACGAAGCCGTGCAGCGCATGGCGGGCAAGAGTTTCGGGGATGCCCGGCTTTATCTGGAGCGCTACGTCGCCAGTGCGCGCCATGTCGAGGTGCAGATTTTCGGCGACGGCAAAGGCGGCGTCGTGGCAATCGGCGAACGCGATTGCTCTCTGCAGCGACGCAACCAAAAGGTCATCGAGGAAACCCCGGCACCGGGGCTCTCCGCGGTAGTGCGCGCGAATTTGCGCGAAGCGGCGCTCGCCCTCGGTCGTGCCGTCAATTATGCGTCGGCGGGCACAGTTGAGTTCGTCTACGATACGGAGCGCGACGAAGTCTATTTTCTCGAGGTCAACACACGCCTCCAGGTCGAGCATCCAGTGACGGAAGCCGTCTATGGCATCGATCTCGTCGAATGGATGATCTGTCAGGCGGCCGGAGATTTCGTGCTGCCACCGCAGGACGATCTCGTTCCGAAGGGCCATGCGATCGAGGCGCGGCTCTACGCCGAGGACCCGGCGCGTCAGTTCCAGCCGTCGAGCGGGTTGCTGACCGATGTGCATTTCCCCGAGGCCGTGCGCGTCGATCGGTGGATCGAGACCGGGACCGAAGTGACGCCCTATTATGATCCGCTGCTTGCCAAGCTCATCGTACACGAAGCCTCGCGGGAAGCGGCTCTCGCAGCCATGCAGATTGCGCTCTCGGCGTCGCGCGTCTGGGGCATCGAAACCAATCTGTCTTATCTTTCGGCGATCGCCAGCGAAGCTTCGTTTCGCGCCGGCCGCATGACCACCGGCGCACTCGCGCAATTCGTCTTCGCGCCGCAGACAGTTGAAGTCTTGGTGCCGGGCGCCCAATCGAGCCTTCAGGACTGGCCGGGCCGGCTCGGCTATTGGGCGGTCGGCATTCCGCCGAGCGGTCCGATGGATGCGCGTTCGCACCAGCTCGTCAACCGGCTTCTCGGCAATGCAGACGATGCCGCGACGCTCGAATGCACAATGAGCGGACCGAGCCTGCGCTTCAATGCGCAGGCGCTGATCGCTCTCGGCGGCGCCCGGATGGTGGCGTCGCTCGACGGCGTGCCGGTGCCCTATTGGACGCCGATCGCCGTCGCGCCGGGACAGGTCTTGACACTCGGTTCGATCGAGGGGCCGGGACAGCGCACCTATCTTGGGATACGCCACGGCTTCGACGCGCCGCGTTTTCTCGGCGCGCGCGCGACCTTTGACCTCGGCCGTTTCGGCGGCCACGCGACCGGCAATCTGCGGCCGGGCGACGTGCTGCATATTGCCGACGCCGCGGCGGCTCAGCCGCTTGCGCAATTGCCGGAGCCGCCGCCGGAGCTCACGCATGATTGGCGCGTCGGCATTGTCTATGGCCCGCACGGGGCGCCGGACTTTTTCACCGAGAAGGACATCGCGACATTATTCTCAGCCGAATATGAGGTGCATTTCAACAGCGCGCGCACCGGCGTGCGATTGATCGGCCCGCAACCCGAGTGGGCCCGCAGCGACGGCGGCGAGGCGGGGCTGCATCCGTCAAACCTGCACGACAACGCCTATGCCATAGGAGCGATCGATTTCACCGGCGACATGCCGATCATTCTCGGCCCCGACGGACCGAGCCTCGGCGGCTTTGTCTGCCCCGGCGTGGTCGCCGCGGAGGAGCTCTGGAAAATCGGTCAGATGAAGCCGGGCGATCGTCTGCGGTTTCACCCGGTCCCGCAGCCGCAAGATCCGGTCGACGCGCCGACGGTCTTGAAGGCCCGCCGCGAGGCTGGCTCTGCCATCGTCGGGCGGCACGAGCGCGGGCCAGTCCCTGTCATCTACCGTCGCGCCGGCGAGGATTACGTCCTGGTCGAATACGGCCCGATGACGCTCGACATCGCGCTGCGCTGCCGGGTTCAATTGCTTTATGAGGCGCTGCAGCGCGAGGCTTTGCCGGGCGTGATCGATCTGACGCCCGGCATCCGATCCTTGCAGATTCACTACAACAGTCGCTCTCTCACCCGATTTCGGCTTCTCGATACACTCGCCCGGATCGAGGACGACTTGCCGGCGGCGGAAGAGGTCGTGCTGCCGAGTCGAATCGTGCATCTGCCGCTTTCCTGGAACGATGCGTCGGTCCAGCTCGCCATGCGCAAATATCAGGAGCTCGTGCGGCCGGACGCCCCCTGGTGCCCATCCAACATCGAGTTCATCCGCCGCATCAACGGTCTCGATTCCGTCGATGATGTGCGCGCCATCATCTTTGCGGCGAACTATCTGGTGCTGGGCCTCGGCGATGTCTATCTCGGCGCGCCGGTCGCAACGCCGATCGACCCGCGACACCGCCTGGTCACGACCAAATATAATCCGGCGCGGACCTGGACGCCGGAAAATGCCGTCGGCATCGGCGGCGCCTATCTGTGCGTCTATGGCATGGAGGGACCGGGGGGCTACCAGCTTTTCGGCCGAACCATCCAGATGTGGAACTCATGGCGGACAACGCCGGCGTTCCACCCAGGCACGCCTTGGCTTCTGCGATTTTTTGATCAGATCCGGTTCTTCCCGGTCGATGCGGCCGAACTTGCCGAAGCGCGCGAAGCCTTTCCGCACGGCGCTTATCCACTGCGTATCGAAGAGACGCAATTCTCGCTTGCAGAGCATATTCGTTTTTGCGCCGCCAATAGTGCAGGCATTTCGGCTTTTGAAACGCGCCGCCAAAAGGCTTTCGAAGCCGAGCGGCAGGACTGGAAGCAACGCGGCCTCGATACGTTCGTAGCGCCGGAGAGCACGGTTGCCTCAAACGACGATGCGATACCGGCCGGTTGCGACGGCGTCTTTGCGACGATGACGGGAAATGTCTGGAAGATCCTCGTCGCGCCCGGCCAATTGGTCGCCGCTGGCGACCCCGTCATCATCGTCGAAGCGATGAAAATGGAAATGACCGTCGCATCGCTCATTACCGGCCGCGTGCAGGAAATCCGGGTGCAGCCCGGCCGCACCGTGCAAAGCGGCCAGATCGTCATGACGCTTGAAAAGGCCGTATGATGCTGCCGGATATCCTCGACATCACCCGTCTTCGCCGCCTTTATGCCGCCGGCGACGTGACGCCGCTCGACGTCGTCGAGGCCATTATCGCCCGCATCGCCGCCTGGCCCGATGCGGCGGTCTGGATCAGCCGCGTGCCGGACGAAGCGCTGCGCCAGGCAGCGCGCGGTCTCACGGCGCGGGGCCCCTCCGCAGAAGAGCCGCTTTGGGGCATCCCCTTCGCAGTCAAAGACAATATCGACTGCGCTGGGCCGGAGACGACGGCCGGCTGTGCCGCCTTCGCCTATCGCCCGTCAGAGGATGCGCCGGTCGTGGCGCGGCTGAAGGCGGCCGGCGCTTTGCTTATAGGCAAGACCAATCTCGATCAGTTTGCGACCGGCCTCAACGGCACGCGCTCGCCTTACGGTGCGCCGCGCACGGTCTTCAACTCGGCCTATATTTCGGGCGGCTCCAGTTCCGGGTCGGCTGTGGCGGTTGCCGCCGGCCTCGTCTCCTTCGCACTCGGAACCGATACGGCGGGGTCCGGCCGAGTGCCGGCTGCCTTCAATAACATCGTCGGCATCAAGCCAACGAGAGGCGCCCTGTCAGCGCGGGGACTGGTGCCCGCCTGCCGGAGCCTCGACTGCATCAGCATATTGGCGGCAACGGCGGGGGACGGCGAACTGATCCGCCGGATCGTCACGCAATTCGATGCGCAGGACCCCTATTCCCGTGCCGGGGCGCAGCGGCCCTTGCCGCAAGCGGGCCTGCGCGCCGGCGTGCTCTCGGCGAACGAGCGCGAGTTTTGCGGCGATGACGAAGCGGCGCGGCTCTATCAGCAGGCAATCGATAATATGGCGGCGCTCGGCGTCAGCATGGTCGAAATCGATTATGCGCCGTTCCGTGAAGCCGCGGCGCTGCTTTATGACGGGCCGTGGGTGGCCGAACGCCTTGCCGCCATCGAAGACTTCATCGAAGCGCATAGCGCGGAGATGGACCCAACGGTTTACGGCATCATCAGCCGTGCCCGCGCTTACAGCGCGGTCGATGCCTTTCGCGGCCAATACAAACTGCTTGAATTTGCGCGTCGCGCGGAGGCCGAATGGGCGCGCTGCGATGTCCTGCTGCTGCCGACGGCGCCCACGATCTACACGGTGGAGGCGATGCAGGCCGATCCGCTGCGGCTCAATGCGCGGCTCGGACTTTACACCAATTTCGTCAATCTGCTCGACTGCGCGGCGATTGCCGTGCCGGCAGGATTTAAAGCCGACGGATTGCCGTTCGGCGTCAGCCTGATTGCTCCGGCTTTTCATGATGCGGCGCTCGCCGAACTCGGCGAGCGTCTGCATCGCTCTTGCGCCTGTGGGATGGGTCGCGACCGCCAGGCTGTCTTGCCCGATTCTCTCCTATCCGAGGCGAAGAACGACGGCGATCGAATCTCCCTCTTCGTCGTCGGCGCCCATCTGTCCGGCATGCCGCTCAATCACGAGTTGACAAAGCGCGGAGGCGTATTGATCCGCCGCTGCCGATCGGCACCTTGTTATCGTCTCTTCGCTCTTGCCGGAACGGTGCCGCCAAAGCCCGGCCTATCGCACAGCCCGGGGTTTGTAGGGCCTGGCATTGAAGGCGAAGTCTGGAACCTCGGCGCCGCCGATTTCGGCAGTTTCGTCGCCAGCATTCCGGCGCCGCTCGGGATTGGCAAAGTTGCACTTGAGGGCGGCGATGTTGTCTCGGGTTTTATTTGTGAGTCCTATGGGCTCGCCGATGCGTTCGAGGTGACGCATTACGGCGGCTGGCGTGCTTATCGGACATCGATCGAAGCGCCGGTCTGAGTTCAACGATCCGTGAATGAGAAAGGCAATGGTGATGAGCGGCGGGAATGAACGTGTTGCGCAACGCTGCACCGTCATTCGCACCAAACACCACCCTCAGGCTTCGATGAACGGATGGATCGGCGGCATGATCGCCGCGAGGACCTGCAGATTGCCGGAGACAACGCCACGCAGTGCGGTCATTTCGTCGGCAATTGCCTGCAATTTATGCGCTGGGCCCTGCACGAGCAGGACTTCAAGGGTGCGATGATTGGCAAGATGCACGTGAAAAGACGAGATCACCTCATCGACATAGGCACGCTGAAGATCCGCGAGGCGTTGATCCACCCCGGTCGACAGATAATCATAAAAGAGCGTGATCGTACCGACCATGACCTCGTTGCCGATTTCATAGTGATGCGCCGCGAGGGAGCGGGTCAGGATTTCGGCCACGGCCTGGGAGCGGCTGGCAAAACCCCGTTTCGCCACCATCAGGTCGAGCTCCTCCACAAGCGCTTCGGGCAACGACAGGCTGACGCGTCCAACGAGCGATTTGCGCGCGCCCGCTCTTTCGTCGGCAATGTCTGCTGCGCCCATCAACCCCTCCTGTCTGGCACGGCGAATGCTTCCAAATTTGCGTATTACGATTATCGAAAAACGTAATACTCGCAAGAGGAGATCGGTATGGGTTCGTTCGGAAAATTCATCCGCGCCGCCGTCGCGGCGGCTTCCGCTGCGTCGTTTGCGGTTGGCGTCGGCAGCGCCTTTGCCGCAGATCACCCGCTGCGCATCGGCTATAGCGATTGGCCGGGCTATGTGGCGTGGCAGGTCGCGATGGATAAGGGCTGGCTCAAACAAGCCGGCGTGGATGTCGATTTCGAATGGTTCGACTATTCGGCTTCATTGGATGCCTTCGGCGCAGGCAAGATCGACGGGGTTTTCACCACCAATGGCGATACGCTCGTCATGGGCTCCGGCGGATCGAAAGGCGTCATGATCATGCTGACGGATTATTCCAACGGCAATGACATGATCGTCGGCAAGCCGGGCTTGAAATCGCTGAAGGACCTCAAGGGAAAGAAGGTGGGGCTGGAAAAGGGCCTCGTCGAGCATTTGCTCCTCTTGAACGGCTTAAAGAAGGAGGGCGTCAACGAAGGCGATGTCACAATCGTGAACGTCAAGACCAACGACACGCCGCAGGTCCTGGGCGACCCAAGCGTTTCCGCGATCGGCGCTTGGCAGCCTATCGCCGGCCAGGCGATCAAATCGTCGCCCGGAGCGCGGCCGCTCTATACGTCCGCCGACCAGCCCGGTCTCATCTATGATGTGCTCACCGTTTCGCCGACGAGCTTTGCCGAACACAAGGCGGATTATGCCAAACTGCTGAAAGTATGGTCCAAGGTCGTCGCTTTCATCGAAGCCCCTGCGACACAGCCTGAAGCCGTGAAGATCATGGCCGCGCGCAGCGGCGTGCCGCCGGAACAATATATCCGTTATCTCAAGGGCACCGGCCTGCTGAGCCCGGCGGCGGGCGCCAAAGTCTTTGCCGAAGGAGACGGCTTCAGCTCACTTTACGGTTCTTCGCGCTATGCTGATGCTTTCAATGTGAAGGCCGGCGTCTACAAGACGAGCCAGAATGTGAAGTCCTATATCGACCCGTCGATCGCCGGAAAGCCTTGAGCCGATGGACGCCGGCGTGAGCGATTTGACTCGGGTAGCGTCGCCTCCTGTCGTGCAGAAGCCGCGACGGCCTCGTGCCGCATCCTGGTGCGCCGTTGGCAAACCGCCAACGGCGCGCGCCCGCCTGATCCTCGGCGTTTTGTCTTTCGCGCTGCCGTTCGCGCTCTGGTGCGTGGTCTCCTACGTGCCCTTCGTATGGCATCCACTCATCGCGATCACAGATCCCGGCGACGTCTCTTACTACGAAGTCGGGATGCGAGCGCCGAAAGATGACTTTGCCGATGCGGTGCGAACCGCAATCGCCGCTCACCAGCAGCCTCCGAAAGGCGTCCCGGCCAATCCGGTCTATCTGCCGGCGCCGGACGAAGTTGCTCGCGCGCTCTGGGCAGCAGTGAGCGTGCCGAGCGGCACGCCCGAGGAGTTCCGCCTCTCGACGAGCCTGTGGCATTCGATCCAGATCATGGTCTGGGCCTTCCTTATTTCGTCTGCAATCGGCGTCCCGCTGGGTATCCTCAGCGGCGCCTATTCCAGCATCGGCCGGCTGACGGAACCCTTCGTGGAATTCTTCCGCTATCTGCCAGCGCCGGCCTTCGGCGCGCTCTGCGTTGCGATCCTTGGGATCTACGATGCGCCGAAGATCGCGATCATCGTCATCGGCACATTCTTCCAGCAAGTGTTGATCATTGCCGCGACGACGCGGCGAGTCGATTACGCTTTGCTCGAAGCGGCACAGACGCTTGGCGCGCGCAATCTGCGTCTTGTGCTGAAGGTCGTCGTTCCTGCGGCGCTGCCGGATCTCTACAAAGATCAGCGCATCCTTCTCGGCTGGGCCTGGACCTATCTTATCGTCGCCGAACTCGTCGGCACTTCGTCGGGCATAACCTTTTTCATCACCCAACAGGCGCGCTATCTGCATTTCGACAATGTTTATGCGGCGATACTCGTCCTCGGTATTGTTGGATTCGGTTCGGATCTGGTGCTTGCCTGGCTCGGCCGCTGGCTGTTTCCGTGGAAGAGAATCAGCGCATGAATGATACCGCCATTTCGCTTGATCCGGCGGTCGCAACACGGCTCGAACGCCTCAAGGCGCGTGCAGCGATTCTCGATGTCCGCGGTCTTCTAAAGGTCGTGGCGGATGGAAAGGGCGAGCGCGTCATCCTGAAGGACATCGACCTCAAGGTCCAACGGCGCGAGTTTCTCTGCGTCGTCGGACCGTCGGGCTGCGGAAAATCAACGCTGATCCGCACCATCGCCGGCCTTGAAGATGCGCAGGACGGCACGATCCTGGTCGACGGCAAGCCGGTGCGCGGGCCGGGGCCAGACCGGGCCATGGTGTTTCAGAGCTACACGTTGTTTCCGTGGCTGTCGGTGCTCGGCAACGTCATGTTCGGTCTCGAAATGGCTGGGCAACCGAAGTCGGAAGCCGCGCGTGAGGCGCGGCAATGGCTCAATGTCGTTGGTCTCGAATCCTACGCCGATTTTTACCCGCATCAATTATCGGGCGGTATGAAGCAGCGTGTGGCGATCGCCCGGGCGCTCGCGATCCGGCCGCGCGTCTTGCTGATGGACGAGCCTTTCTCCGCGCTCGATGCGCGCACCCGCGCTCGTATGCAAGCCTATCTCATCGAGATCTGGCGCAAGATCGATATTACCGTCGTCTTCATTACGCACGATCTCGATGAGGCGGTGCTGCTCGCCGACCGCGTCTTGGTGATGAAGGCCAATCCAGGCGAGCTCGTCGAAGTCCTGGACGTTCCCGCGCTGCCTGGCAACCGCAGTCTCGATGATCCTGCACTCAAAGCCGCGCTGACCCGGCTCGAAGGCCGGATCCATGCGCAGGAACAGGCGATGCATGGCGAAGAAGACCCTCAAACGCCGGTCGCGCGTCTCGCGCCGATCGACGACGGGGAATTCTGACGCCGCGGAGCGCACATCCGCGACAAGCGCGCCGGGTCCCCGCTATCGGCCAAATTCTTTCGTCAGGGCGGCGGTGATCATCGTGACATGATCGTCCAGGAGCCATTGGCCGATCTCGGCGCACGAACCTCGCGCATCGGCCAGGACTCCGCTCTTGCGCAAATAGCCGGGCGGCGGGGGGACGATGTCGTAGGGAGGAAAGTTGGCGCGGCTCTCCTGCGGAATTTTTGACAGGTCCACAAGATCGGGGCGCAGTCTCAACATCAACGACGTTTCGATCAGCGAGGCATGTTCCAGTTCGGTGCCAGGAAATCCGCCGGGAAAGATGCGGTCGAGCGTTTCGCGCTGCACGAAATCCCAATATTCCAGCCGCATCGCCTTCACATCACGGATGCCTTCGGCACGCAGATCGCGCAGCGCCAGATCGAGTCCTTCGACCGATGGCCAGGCATTTTCGAAATGCCCATTGATGATCACAAAGCGTCGCGCGCCATGCAGCCCCATATCGCGGATCACATCGCGGATCGTATGGCTGAAGGTCTGCGCGTCGAGGCTCGTCGTGCCGGGAAAACTCTGGCCGCCGCCTGTGCGGGGCATGGATTTATAACCGTATTGCAACGTCGGCGCGACCAGCCCGCCAATATGGCGGGCGACTGATTCCGCGACGGCCGTGGGCAGGATCACATCGACGTTCAACGGCAGATGCGGGCCGTGCTGTTCCGTGGCGCCGAGCGGCAGCAAAATGATGGCGCCGGCTTCGACCTTTGTCTGCCATTCCGGCCAGGAGAGCTCCGCCATGAACACGCTATCGACCATTTCAACCTCTCGAAAACTTGCATCAATCAGTGCATCGCCGCGCCGCCGTCGACGCTGTAGCATTGGCCGGTGATAAAGCTGGCGGCCGGGCTCGCCAGGAACAGAATGATGGGCGCTACTTCTTCCGGTTGGCCGATCCTCGCGAGAGGATTGCCGGTTTCGAGGCTGCGCAATTGCGCGCTCATGCCGGCGAAATTCAAAAGCGGCGTGTCGATCGGGCCGGGAGCGACGGCATTGACCCGGATGTCGGGGCCAAGCTCGCGCGCCCAGGCGCGCGTGAGGCTGATCAGCGCGCCTTTCGTTGCGCAATATCCCGAGGCATTGGCGCGGCCGAGAAACGCCAATTCCGAGGCGATATTGATGATCGACCCGCCCTTGGCGATGTGCGGCAGTGCCGCGCCTGCGACGAGCATCGGTCCCCGCAGGTTGATGGCGAACATCTTGTCGAGCCTGGCAATGTCGAGCGCCGCCAGTGCCGCGTCGTATTCGACGCCAGCGGCATTCACCACAACATCGAAACCGCCGAGTTGGCTCGCGGCTTTCGCGACGGCGGCCGCTGCCGCATCCGGCACGGCGAGGTCGGCTTGCACCCAGGGCACGTCGTTTGGCGGCTGAGCGATGTCGAGCCCGACCACGTCCGACCCTTGCGCCACAAAGGCGCGCGCCGCCGCCAGCCCGATGCCGCTGGCCGCCCCTGTCATCAGGACCCGCATCAGGCGCAGAGCCCCCAAATGAGGGCAGACGGCTTGGCTTGGCTCATGCTGCTGCGCCTGGTCCGTAATAGGGGGCGCGGACCGCGCGCTGCGGCCAGCGATCCGCCAGGCGCGCGGCAAGGTGACGCTGGATAAGCCAGACCGGCTCCTCGAGATGGCTGAGCCGCCCGTGCCTCGTGAAACGGGAGTTCAGTCCCAATTGCATGGCGCGGTTCACCTCCATGTCCTCAGCATGGAAATCGCGCAGCAGCCTCGTCTCTTCCTCAAGTGCCGCGGCAATGTTGGGCGCGGCCATCGCCTCCGGGCTGATCAGTGTCATCGTCTGGAGCCGGCAGTGATCAGGGGCAAGGGGGAACAATCTGTACCAAAGCAGACGGTCGGGCATCGTCAGGAACATGAAGAAGGGATGTCCGACGAACAGGCCCCATTCCTTGCTTTGCGCGTCGCTCGCCTCCGCGATCGGCCGGAACGCGGTCGGCTGGCCGCCGCGCGCCTTCGTCGCATCGATCTTCGCGCGCAGCGCCTCGGTGAACGGCAGATGCGCATGGACGAAGTAAGGATGCTCCGGCTCAGTCCAGGTATTCTGTCCGGGCATGATCGGGTTCAAGGTGATGCGATGGGCGCCGATGTGGTGGTAGGATTCCATCCAGTTTTCCACCATCACTTTCCAGTTGAAGGCACAGTCCCAATCCATGCTGATGGCGATCTGCATCTCTGCGATCCGCCACGGCGCGAGCAGAGGGTCAAGGTCGTCATAGATCTCCGCGAGGGGCGGCGCCATGCCGTCGAAGTTCACGAAGACGAACCCGTTCCACACGCCGCTCCTCAGTTTTATCAGCGGCCAGTCGCGCCTCTCGAACCCCTCCGCCTCCTGCATTTGCGGACAACTGCGCAAGCGTCCATCCATTTCGAAGGACCAGGAATGGTAGGCGCAAATCAGGTGCGCGGCCTGAAAGCGGCGGGGAAATCCGTCCGCCAGCGGGAACATGTCCATATTGCGGTGTGAGCAGACCCGCGAGAGGACATGAATTTGCCCCCCTGCATCGCGCGTGACCACGAGCGGCTCGTTCAGCATGTCCACGGCGAGGCAATCGCCCGCCGCCGGCACTTCCGAGACATGCGCGATGCAAAGCCAGCCAGCGCGAAACAGTTTCCTTTCTTCGGTCCTGTAGAACGCCGGCGACGTATAGGCGGCGGCGGGGAGGGTGCGCGCTCTCGCGAGCGGCTCTGCGGCGATTTCAGCAACGGCCCGGCAAAGCGCAGCCATCTCGTCGGCATCCATTTGCGTCTCGTGCGTGAGAATATCCCGCCTAGGCTAGCGGCCGCGACCGGACGGTAAAAATGACGATTTATGGCAGCGAACTTGCCTAATCGAACAAGAATCCCCGGCGCCTTCAGGCGCCCCTTATCAGTCTGTATTCGCGTGCGAGCTCTGTCAGGAAATTCAATGCCGCTCGCGACGACGGCTCCTTAGCGCGGGTTGCGAACTGGAATTCGACCAGATAACCGAACCGTTCCGGCAAGACCGGCCGCAGCGGCAAGGCAAAGCGGGTGCTGCGGACATAATGGTCCGGCAGATAGCCGATATAGCGTCCGGTCAGGATCAGAACCGCGACGCCCTCGACGTCGTTGGCAGTCGCGGTGCGCACCAAGCCCCCGATGAGCTGGCGCGCCTCGTCCTGCTCCGCATAGCTGCGCCCCACGACTTCGCAGCCCGTCAACATCTCAGCCGGAACTGCGTCCGGGCAATAGCGGTAAAGCGGATGCGTCGCGGCGCAGTAAAGGTTGTTCTGCTCGGCATAGAGAAATTGGTAATTCAGCTCCGGCAGGCGCTGGTGCACCGAGACGATCGCTGCATGGAGGCGTTCCTCGACCACCGCTTTTTGCAGCAAATTCGGCGGATCGACGCTGATGTTCACATGCACGCGCGGCGCCCGCCGCTTGGCCTCCGCCAGGATCTGCGGCAAGCGAAAATTCGGATCCGTCGCCAAAGTGTCGATGATCCCGAGATTCAGCTCGCCGGCGATCTCGGCATGGATATTGTTCATCCGCTCGCGGAATCCATCCAAGGCGCCGAGCAATTGCCGGACCGCTCCGAGGACGGCGTGTCCTTGCTCGGTCAGGGCAAAGCCGCCGCGGCCGCGCCGGCAGAGGGTGACGCCGAGCCGGGTTTCCAATGCTTTCAGCTGCTTACTGACGGTCGAAAGGCCGATTTGCAGCTCCGCTTCGGCTGCTGTGAGGCTTCCCGCCTCGGCGACTGTCACAAATAACCGCAGCAAGCGGAGATCGACATCACCGAGGTTGCCTTTGAAGGGCGCGGGTCTGCGGGACATATTTTCCAAACTGGGAATGTAATCGGGACCATTGCGTCATGGATGGCCCCGAGTCCTTATGCAAACAACGGACCCACCTTCGATTTCCAGGTGGGTGCCCGATGCATAAGGCTTTCTCGTTCCGCTATCCTGAAAGCGCCGGACGGAATCTCGCGGCGCTCGCCTATGCGCTGCTCGGCTATGGAGCGGCGCTGTTTCTGATCACACGTCCCAATATTTTGTTGAACGCCGGCGGCATATTGCTCCTCGCTCACAGTCTCGTCATTTGTGCCTATTTCATCCATGAATTCGTGCATGGTTCGATTTTTTCCCGAATGGCCGACAACGATCGCGGCGGCGCCGTCATGGCCTGGATCACCGGCGCGTGTTTTGCCTCTTATTCCGGTCTCAAGGAAAAACATCTGCGCCACCATGCCGACCGGCTGGACGTGGCCACGTTCGATTATCGCGATATTCTGCTGAACGCGCCGGCCCCTGTCCAAAAGATCGTGTTGGCCCTGGAGTGGGCCTATATCCCGGTCGTCGAATTGCTGATGCATACGTTGGTCGTCGTCGCCCAATACAAAGGCAGCCCGGCGATGCGCCGGCGCGCCAGCCTGCTGATGGCATCGCGGATCGCGTTCTTCGTGGCCCTGGCGGCCATCGCCCCGCGCGCGCTCGTTTGCTATGCCATCGCCTATCTCATCATGCTGCAAGTGCTGCGCTTCATGGACGCATTCCAGCACACGTTCGATGTTTATATCGCCGGTTCTCTTGCTCGTCCCGCGGCAGAGAAAGTTCGCGACCGCGCTTATGAACAGGCCAACACCTACAGCAACGTGCTGTCGCTCTCGCATCCGTTCCTGAATCTGCTGACCCTGAACTTCGCCTACCATAACGCGCATCATGCGCGGCCGGCCGTGCCCTGGCATGATCTGCCGGCTTTGCATGACCAGCTTTATGGCACCGACGAGACGCAGGTGCTTACCGCACGCGAATTGTTCGGCAGCTATCACCGCAATCGCGTCAAACGCGTGTTGTCTCCCGATTATGGGATGGTCGCCCTATCGGGCGATCGTGCGCATGATTTTCTCGGGGCAGTCGGCGTTTCCTTCCTGACATCGGTTTAACCGCCGATCAGGACGCGCCCTATGCGCCATCAGCCGCCGGCGCGCAGCAAGACGACGCCGAGAATGACGGCTGACAGGCCAAGCCATTGCGGCAGGCTCAGACGTTCGCGCTGTAACGAGAGGCCGAGCACCGCGGTGACCGCGGCGGCAAAAGTGCTAAGCACCGCAACCACGGTTACCGCACCGGTCGCCATACCGACGGCGATGCTGCCATAACCGACGAGATTGCCGAGGCTCTGCAGACATAGAATCGGCAGGGCTTCGCGCGGCGGCAGCAGGCTTTCGCCACGAAGCGCAAGGACTGGCACCATGACAAGGGCGCCCAGGCCGAAAAACAGCCAGAGCGTCACCGCCGCGCCGAGTTGCGGGATGATGAAAGTCCCCTGAAGCCAGAGCCCGACGCCGAAGCACAAAGCCGCGGCGAGTGCGTAGCGGACGCCATCGTTGCGGGCGGATTTTGCGTCGCTGTCGTGCTTGGCCGCAGCGAGCGGCGCGCCGACAAGACAGACGATGACGCCAAGCAGACTTAACCCGCGGAGCGTCTGGCCGGTCGTCAAACCGAGAAGTGCAGTGACGACGGCATAGCTCGTTATCAGCGGCGCGACGAGAGCAGCCGGCCCGATCGTAAAGGCGCGAATCAGCGCCAGCGCGCCCACCACATTGCATGAGACGGCGGCAAGCCCATAGACCCAAGCCGACAGAGGCGCACCGCTCGCGGAGGCTCGCAATGCGGGGCTCGCCAGCAGCAGCAGGCTTACGGCGACAAAGCCCGCCGCTTGGGTGAAAAAGGCGGTTCTGCGCAGGCCTACGAGGCGCGCCGCGCCGCCTGCCAGATAGTCGGCAATCCCCCAGCCGAGCGCTGCGAGAAGCCCCATGAGCACGGCCGTCATCGCGCCGTCTCCCAAGCGATTTCCACGGCGGCGCCGATCGATCGCGACAAAAACCTCATGTCATTGCCTGCCTTCCGGGCGTTCCCCAGCCGGACGAAAGTGTCGCGCCTTCGGCAACATTCCGACGGCGCGCGCCAGCTCCGCCACTTCGCGCGGCGCGGATAACCTTTGTGTGCGCTGAGTGCGGCGAGCCAGTCTCGGTCGCCAAAGAGATTCCATTAGAGCGTTGATTTGATTGGTGGAGCCAGGCGGAATCGAACCGCCGACCTCTTCAATGCCATTGAAGCGCTCTCCCAACTGAGCTATGACCCCATGCCTTTGCGCCGCTCAAATCTTTGGGTGGATTTGAGAGCCGGTTTGGCCGGCGCGGAGCGGCTATATAGACGCAATGGCTGGCCGCCACAAGCAGCCATTGACGTGCACCGGCCGGTTGGCAACCGCACCGAGGTGTTGCGCTTTAAGGTTCTTCATCCGGCGCAATATCGCCGTCGATCAGGCCGGAGACGTCGTCGCTGTCCTCTTCTTCCTCTTCGAGGAAGGTATCATCATCATCGCCGCCCTCGTCCTCGATCTCGACGTCGTCCTCTGCCGTCGTCTCGAGAGCCGCTTCGCCCGCTTCGACTTCGTCGAGCGAGACGATTTCGACGCCCGTGTCGGCCTCTTCCTCATCCTTTTCGGCCGGAGCGGCGCGGGCCACGCGCGCGGCGACCTGCTGGACGGTGCCGCATTTCGGGCAGACGACAGGGCTTTTGTTCAGGTCGAAGAATTTCGTGCCGCAGTTCTGGCAGGTATGCTTGTTGCCGAGCTCGGGTTTCGCCACTTTGGGGCCTCTGGAAAAATCGTTGGGCGCCGTTTGGCGGACGGGTGTCGCCACAACCGCCAATCGGCGCGCTTGCGGCTCCGTTAGTAAGCCCTAGGGCGCCTGTCAATTGGAACTTCACCGGTCGATCCGCAAGGCTGGGCATAAGGCGCGAGGTGATCTTTTCGCCTTTCGAAAGGTCGAATTGGCCCATGACTTTCCCCCAAACCACGTGTTACGAGCGGCCAAACACATTTGCGAGACCGTTTGCCTGGCTTGGAGGGATTTTGGCAGTTTCCGTAAGCGTTTCGCCGCCGGCCGCGGCCGTCCGTGCGGCGCCGGGCGGGCCGCTCAAAGGCCGCTTGCGGCCGCCGGGCGACAAATCGATCTCGCATCGTGCCTTCATTCTCGGGCTTCTCGCGGTTGGACGCACCGAGATCGAAGGCCTGCTTGAGGGCGAAGATGTCCTCCACACCGGAGAAGCCTGCCGTGCTTTGGGGGCGCGGATTGAGCGGCACGGTGCGGGGGCTTGGCGGGTTGAAGGCGTGGGCCTTGGCGCCCTGCTCGAACCGCGCGGCACACTTGATTTTGGTAATGCCGGCACCGGCACGCGGCTGATGATGGGGGTCGTCGGCGGCCATGGAATCACCGCCGAATTCGACGGCGACGCCTCGTTGCGCAAGCGGCCGATGCGCCGCGTCCTCGATCCGCTGACGCTGATGGGCGCTGAAGTCCTGGCGCAAGGCGAAGGCGGACGCTGTCCGATTCTCTTGCAAGGCACGCCCGAGCCGCTGCCCATCGAATATCGCACCGCGGTCGCCTCGGCGCAGATCAAGTCCGCCGTGCTGCTCGCGGGTCTCAATTCGCCCGGCCGGACGGTTCTGATCGAGCCGCAGGCGAGCCGCGACCATACCGAGAAAATGCTCGCCCATTTCGGTGCAGTGGTTGCCAGCGAACCTTTTGGCCCGGAGGGCCGCAAAATCAGCCTCGAAGGACGGCCGGATCTGCGGCCTGCGCGCATTGTCGTGCCGGCCGATCCGTCCTCGGCGGCGTTTCCCCTGGTGGCGGCGCTGATCGTGCCGGGCTCGGATCTGGTCATCGAAGGCATGATGATGAACCCGCTGCGTATCGGCCTGCTGCAGACGTTGCTTGAAATGGGCGCACGGATCGACGTTCTCGATCGCCGCGCCGAGGGCGGCGAGAGCGTCGCCGATCTGCGGGTGCGCGGCTCGGATTTGCGCGGCGTCGATGTGCCGGCGGAGCGCGCGCCGTCGATGATCGACGAATATCCGATCCTTGCCGTCGCTGCGGCTTTTGCGTCCGGTGAGACGCGCATGCGCGGCCTTTCCGAACTGCGGGTCAAGGAATCCGACCGTCTCGCGGCGATTGCGGCGGGGCTCGCGGCCGCTGGGGTTGAAAGCGCCATCGAGGGCGACGACCTGATCGTTGCGGGCCGCGGCGGGCATGTGCCGGGCGGCGGCGTCGCTGCAACCCATCTCGACCACCGCATTGCGATGAGCTTCCTCTGCCTCGGCCTTGCGGCCGAGCGCGGCATGGCGATCGACGATGCGGCGATGATCGCGACGAGCTTCCCGGCCTTTCAGGCCTCGCTTGCCAGCCTCGGGGCGCGCTTTTCATGATCGTTGCGATTGACGGGCCGGCGGCTTCCGGCAAAGGCACTTTGGCGCGCCGCCTCGCCGTCTATTTGAACTTGCCGCATCTCGATACGGGCCTGCTCTATCGCGCGACGGCCCGGACGCTGATCGAGCATGGGCAAAACCTCACCGATGTGCGGGCCGCGGTGGCGGCCGCGCGGGGTCTGTCGCTCACCGACTTCGATCCGCGCCTTTTGCGCGGCCGCGATATGGGCGAGGCAGCCTCGATCGTCGCGGCGATCCCGGAGGTGCGCCAAGCCCTCGTTGATCTGCAGCGCGATTTTGCGGCGCGGCCGGGCGGGGCGGTGCTCGACGGGCGCGACATCGGCACGGTGATCTGCCCGCACGCCGAGGTTAAAATCTATGTGACGGCGGCGCCCGAGACGCGCGCCACGCGCCGGGCGCTGGAATTGAAGGGCCAGGGCGAAATGGTCGATTATCCGGCGATTTTGGAGGAGATCCGCCGCCGCGACGCCCGTGACGCCTCGCGCGCCACGGCGCCGCTGCGCCCGGCGACGGATGCGGTGGAGCTCGACACCACCGAGCTCGATATCGAGGCCGCCTTTAACAAGGCGCTGGCGATCGTAGAGGCTGGAAAAGAGCGTCATTCTTTCAACAATTGACCGGAATAAACGATCGGTCCCGTCGGGGCGCCGCTTGGCGAGCCGCCCGGCGGCTCGACGGAAACGGCGAAATTCGCCTTCTCGATGGGGGCGCTCTCGGGGAGAGGGATATTCCGCTCAGTTTTGTCGATGAGCCCCATCGACTTGGGCGATAGGCCACTGCCGATATACCAAAGCTCCAGGCTGCGGCCTTGCGGCACATCAGTGGCGACCGGACGGACGAAAACGGTGCGCGTCGCGAGATCGACGCGGATGATGAGCGCGGGCTGGTCGCCGCTGCGATTGACGACGGCGATATAACTGCCCTGCGGCTCGTTGTGGGCGATGAGCGCGCGATCGATGCTAAAAGCCGCGAGGCCAGCGGCGATCACGCCGGCCAGAAGCGCGCCTAGGCGCCAGCGGTTGCGCGATCGGCGCAGCAGGAGAAGCACTGGAGCCATATTGTCGGAAGGCGCGGCCAGCGCCTGCGCGATCGCGTGCCAGATATGCGCCGGAGGTGCGACCTCGCCGAGTGCGACGTTGAGCGGCGCAAGTCGGCGCTGCCAGGCTTCGACCGCGCGCTGCGCCGAGGCGTCGCTTTTCATCAGCGCCTCGAAGGCGCTGCGTTCTTCCGCCGAAAGCGTGCCAAGAACATATTCGGCGGCTTGCATATCGATTTCGCCGGTCATGTCGTCGCTTCCAGGCAGGACTTCAGAAGGGCGAGGCTGCGGTGCAGCCACGTCTTGATGGTGCCGACGGGGCGGCCGAAACGGTTGGCGAGTTCTTCACGCGAATAGCCCTCGTAATAAGCAAGCAGAATGCAGGCGCGGGCCTGCTCTTCAAGCGTTTCGAGGCAATGTTGCAGCGCGGCGAGCTCCGTCATCTGTTCTTCGCCGCCGGCCGTGTCGGCAATATTGGCAAAAATATCCGCCGTCTCCGTTGCGGCTGGTTCCGCAGGATTTTTCCTGCGCATAATATCGATCGCGCGATTGCGCGTGACCGAGATCAGCCACCCCATCGGCGGGCCAGCCTCCGCCGAGAAGCTCCCTGCATTCTGCCAAATTCTCAGAAACACGTCCTGCAGCGCATCTTCCGCCGCGCCTCTATTGCGAAGAATACGCAGCAGGATCGCAAAAAGTTTTGGCGCGGTGCGCTGATAAAGCTTGCCGAAAGCGTCGCGGTCGCCCCTCGCGACGGCGTCGATGAGCAGGATGAGCTTGCCATTATCCGCTTGCGTCAAGGTGACAACCCTGTCTTCGCAACTGGCTTCTTGGCTTTCCTTAGCGAAGTTGAGCCGACAGAGTCCAGTTGCCGGCGGCGGCGCGGGAATCTTTTTAAATCGTGAAACCGGTTTCCATCCTCCTCCGTAGATGCCGATGACGCGCATCGGCAGGCGAAGCCTCGCCATTGCGACGACGTCGCCTGAAGGAGAGAGATCATGCGATATTCCAAAGCGAGTGCGTTTGCGGTTGCCGTTCTGCTGACCGGGTCCTCCGGCTTCGCGGCTCGCGCGACAATGATGTCAGCAGATCCGATGGTTGGCGGTGCGGCGATGTACCCGACGCGGAACATCATCCAAAACGCTGTTCATTCCAAAGATCACACGATTTTGGTCACGGCGGTGAAAGCGGCGGGGCTCGTCGATACGCTCGAAGGACCGGGCCCCTTCACGGTCTTTGCGCCAACGAACGCCGCCTTTGCCAAATTGCCGCCGGGCACTGTCGATAACCTCCTGAAGCCGGAGAACAAGTCGACGCTCGTATCGGTGTTGACCTATCATGTCGTGCCCGGCCGGTATTCGGCGCGGCAGCTCAAGGAAATGGTGAAAATGGGCGGCGGCCATGCCGAGCTGAAGACGGTCGAAGGCGGGACGCTCACCGTCGAAGAATATGACGGCAAGCTCGAAATCATTGACGCCAAGGGCAATAAAGCCTGGGTGACGATTTCCAACGTTAATCAGAGCAATGGCGTCATCCACGTCATCAATACGGTGCTTCTGCCGGGTTGACAGCTCGGCCCGCACCGGGGCCACAATTGTGGCCCGCGGCGCCCGGCGGCTCTTGCCGGGCGCCCCTGCGCTTGCTACATAGCCGCCCGAACCCAGCTTTTTCCGCCGTCCGACGCCGGTCCGCCTTTTTGATGCGGGTGATCCTGCCCTTTGGCAGGCCACGGTGGGAAAAAGCTCCGTCAACACCAACCGCCGGCGTTCGCCCATTTGGGCTTTCAGGAGAACTTATGACATCAACCAATACCTACGCGCCCTCGCGCGAGGATTTTGCCGCGCTTCTCGATGAGAGCTATGGCGAGAATGAAGCTCTCGAAGGCGCGGTCATTAAGGGCAAGGTCGTTGCCATCGAAAAGGACGTTGCCGTCATCGACGTCGGCCTCAAGACCGAAGGCCGTGTCGCGCTCAAGGAATTTCAAGGTCCCGGCCGCGAAGGCGCCCCGAAAGTCGGCGACGAAGTCGAAGTCTATCTCGAACGCATCGAAAACGCGCTCGGCGAGGCGGTGATCTCGCGCGACAAGGCACGCCGCGAAGAGAGCTGGGTGCGGCTCGAACGGGCCTTCGAAAAGCAGGAAAAGGTCGAAGGCGTCATCTTCAATCAGGTCAAGGGCGGTTTCACCGTCGATCTCGACGGTGCCGTGGCCTTTCTGCCGCGCAGCCAGGTCGACATTCGGCCGATCCGCGACGTTACGCCTTTGATGCACGTGCCGCAGCCGTTCCAGATCCTCAAGATGGATCGCCGCCGCGGCAATATCGTCGTCTCCCGCCGCACCGTGCTTGAAGAAAGCCGGGCCGAACAGCGCCATGAGATCGTCGCCAATCTGGAAGAGGGGCAGGTCATCGACGGCGTCGTCAAGAACATCACCGATTACGGTGCGTTCGTGGATCTCGGCGGCATCGACGGCTTGCTGCATGTCACCGACATCGCCTGGCGGCGCGTCAATCATCCGAGCGAAGTGCTGACCATCGGCCAGACGGTGAAGGTCAAGATCATCAAGATCAACCACGAGACCCACCGCATCTCGCTCGGCATGAAGCAATTGCTCGACGACCCGTGGCAGGGAATCGACGCCAAATATCCCGTCGGCGCCCGCATCCACGGCCGCGTGACGAACATCACCGACTACGGCGCGTTCGTCGAACTCGAGCCGGGCATCGAAGGCCTGATCCACGTCTCGGAAATGTCGTGGACAAAGAAGAACGTCCATCCCGGCAAGATCGTCGCCACGAGCCAGGAGGTCGATGTTCAGGTGCTCGAAGTCGATCCGGTCAAGCGCCGTATTTCGCTCGGCCTCAAGCAGACGCTCACCAATCCCTGGGAAGATTTCGCTGAGAAACATCCCGTCGGCAGCGAGGTCGAGGGCGAGGTCAAGAACAAGACCGAATTCGGCTTGTTCATCGGTCTCGAAGGCGATGTGGACGGCATGGTCCATCTTTCCGATCTCGACTGGAACAAGCCCGGCGAGCAAGTGATCGACGAGTACAAGAAGGGCGACATCGTCCGCGCCAAAGTGCTCGATGTCGATCAGGAGAAGGAGCGCATTTCGCTCGGCATCAAGCAGCTCGCGAGCGATCCGTTCGCGGCGCCGGCTGCCGAAGAGGGCGGCGCCGACTTCAAAAAGGGTGCGATCGTCACTTGCGAAGTGATCGACGTGAAGGAAGGCGGCATCGACGTGAAGATTGCCGGCACCGATCTCGTTGCTTTCATCAAGCGCAGCGAATTGGCGCGCGACCGCGCCGATCAGCGGCCGGATCGTTTCGCCGTCGGCGAAAAGGTCGATGCCCGCATCACCCAGTTCGATCGCCGCGCCCGCAAGGTTGCGGTCTCGATCAAGGCGCTTGAGGTTGCCGAAGAGAAAGAGGCGATTGCCCAATTCGGTTCGGCCGATTCGGGCGCGGTGCTCGGCGATATCCTTGGCGCGGCGCTCAAGGCGCGCGACAGCGAAGCCAAAAAGGCCACCAAGAAGAAAAAAGACGAGGAATAGTCTCGTCAAAATTTAGCGATCGATCATCATCGATCCGAGCCCGCGCGGCATTGCCACGCGGGCTTTTTTGCGACTGCCGGGTGGCCCGCGCCAGGCGGCGAGCATGGCTTCGAGAAAGTTCCAAAAATTTGCCGGCTTTCTGATGAGAACGGCTGCCAACGTCATGAATTGGCGCGATTTCTTGTCGGGCGGATGTTCCCTCTGCGCGGAAAGCGCGCTAGGTTCGCGCCGGCTTCCACAGCCGAGGAATAAGGCATGTCGAACACGTCTCCCGCCGACTACATCGTCGATCGGCGGCTGCTGCAGCGAAAATTGTCCTTCTGGCGGTTGGTCTCGATCCTGCTGCTGATTGCCGGCCTCGTGCTCATTGGGCTGCGCTTCTCGGGGCGCGCCAACTTCGGTTCGCAGCATATTGCGCGGATCAGCATCAGCGGCCTGATCACCGGCGACCGGGCGACGCTGAAGCTCATCAACGACGTGTCGAATTCCAACGCCAAAGCTGTGATTCTCGCGGTCGACAGTCCTGGCGGCACGACGACCGGTGCGGAAAAACTCTTCATTGCCTTGCGTCGGCTGGCGGCGAAAAAACCGACCGTGGCGGTTGTCGGCACGATGGCGGCTTCGGGTGCTTATATTGCGGCGCTCGGCGCCGACCACATCGTTTCACCCGGCAACGCGCTCGTCGGTTCGATCGGCGTGCTGTTTCAATATCCGGATCTTTCCGGGCTTCTCGGCAAGGTCGGGGTGAAGGTAGATTCGGTGAAATCCTCGCCGCTCAAGGCGGAGCCCAGCGGCTTTGAACCGACCTCGCCGGAGGTCCGCGCCGCTTTAGCCTCGCTTGTCGCGGACAGTTACACTTGGTTCAAGGACCTGGTGAAGACCCGCCGCGGAATGACCGATGCGCAATTAGCGGCTGTCGATGACGGACGTGTCTTCACCGGGCGCCAGGCGATTGGTCTAAAGCTCGTCGATGAGATCGGCGAAGAGCGCGAAGCGGTGGCCTGGCTCGAACGGGTAAAGAAGGTTCCGCACGGGTTGCCGGTGCGCGATTGGAGCACGAAAAACAGCCTCCAGAAGCTTGGCATCATCAGCAGTTCCGCCAAAATTGCCGATGCTTTGGGCTTTTCGTGGCTGGCGCATGTGCTTGGCGGCACTGAAACTTACGCGCAGGGACAGTTACTTGACGGTCTTGTGGCGATTTGGCAGGTTGGCCCGACCAATTGAGGCCAAACGTCTTTTGGACGCTGGCGTTCAGCTTATGATCATGCGTTGAGAGAGCAAAAGGGCGCGCACCTGGGGGCGGGGCGCGCCGGCGGGTTTCGCCGGAGGCGAAGCCGGCTGATGGCGAGTGGCAGGGGGCGAAACATGATCAAGTCGGAGCTCGTGCAGCGGATCGCGGATCGCAATCCGCATCTTTATTTGCGCGATGTGGAAAAGATCGTGAACGCGATTCTCGATGAAATCGTCAAAGCGCTGGCGCGCGGGGATCGGGTGGAATTGCGCGGTTTCGGCGCCTTTTCCGTCAAACATCGCGATGCGCGTCTCGGCCGCAACCCGCGCACCGGCGCGCATGTGTCGGTCGACGAAAAAGCGGTACCGTTTTTCAAAACCGGCAAGGAAATGCGCGAACGACTCAACGACGGCTATATGGGCTAATCGCAGTCGCGAGTTTTGCGGATGAAACGCATTCTGGAAGTGCTCATTCTGCTGCCGCTCGCGATCGTCGGCATCGCGCTTGCGGTCGCCAACCGACAGGCCGTCACAGTCTCGTTCGATCCCTTCTCCTCCACCAAGGCCGGCGCGGTCGAGGCGCCGCTTTTCGTGGTGCTGATTGCCGCGATCGTCATCGGCGTGCTGGTCGGAGGCTTTTTTACCTGGCTGTCGCAGGGCAGGCATCGGCGTGCCCTGCGCGAGAGCCAGGCCGAGGCGGCGCGCTTACGCAGCCAGATTGGCCATTCCTAAATCCTCGTTTTTCGGCGCGGCAGCGTGTAAAAAGCCGCCGCATGAGCTTGATTGTCAAAATCTGCGGGCTTTCGACCGGAGATGCGCTGGCGGCGTCGCTTGCTGCCGGCGCCGATATGGTCGGCTTCGTCCATTATCCCAAGAGCCCGCGCCATGTGCCGCTCGCGGCCGCGCCCGCACTTACGCAGCGCGCCGGCAGCCGCGCCAAAAAGGTTCTGCTCACGGTCGACGCCGACGATGAGCTTCTTGTTGCAGCGATCGATGCCTTCGCGCCGGATATTCTGCAATTGCATGGGACGGAGACGCCGGCCCGGGTTGCTGGCGTACGGAAAATGTTCGGGCGCCCCGTGATGAAGGCGATTGCCCTTGGCACGAGTGCCGATTTCGTCCGGATCGCCGCCTATGAAGAGGTCGCCGATCTCCTGCTCTTCGATGCGCTGCCCGCCGACGCCGCGGCACTGCCCGGCGGCAATGGCCGCGCTTTCGATTGGGCGCTCTTGCGGGGGCGCCGTTTTGCCAAGCCTTGGCTGATCGGGGGCGGCCTGACGCCGGACAATGTCGGCGCGGCGGTCGCGGCGACCGGCGCGCCGGGCGTCGACGTCTCGTCCGGCGTCGAAAGCGGGCGCGGCGTCAAGGATATTGGCAAAATTGCCGGTTTCGTTGCGGCGGTGCGGGCCACGGAAACGCTTGGTTCGCTGGCCGAGAGCCGCTAGAGCAGGGACCTCATAAGGCGCGAGACGACATTGAAACGCGAAAATCCCAATTCTTTCCGCATCGGGCCGGATGAGCGCGGTCATTTCGGTATTTTCGGCGGCCGTTTCGTCGCCGAAACCCTTATGCCGCTCATCCTCGATCTGGAGCGTCACTACGAGGCGGCGAAACAAGATCCGGCCTTCCATGCCGAACTCAACGCCTTGCTTACCCATTACGTCGGTCGGCCGAGCCCGCTCTATTTTGCCGAACGGCTGACAGCGCATCTCGGCGGCGCCAAAATCTATTTCAAACGCGAGGAGCTGAACCATACCGGCGCGCACAAGATCAACAATGTGCTGGGGCAAATTCTGCTGGCGCGCAGGATGGGCAAGACGCGCATCATTGCCGAAACGGGCGCCGGCCAGCACGGGGTCGCGACAGCGACCGCCTGCGCGCGCTTTGGGCTCGAATGCATCGTCTATATGGGTGCCGTCGACGTCGAGCGGCAGAAGCCGAACGTCTTCCGCATGAAGATGCTCGGCGCCAAAGTCGTGCCGGTGCAGTCCGGCGCACGCACCTTGAAGGATGCGATGAACGAGGCCCTGCGCGACTGGGTCACCAATGTCGAGACGACGTTCTATTGCATCGGCACGGCGGCGGGCCCGCATCCCTATCCCGCCATGGTGCGCGATTTCCAATGCATCATCGGCGAAGAGACGCGCAGCCAGATGCAGGCCGCGGAAGGGCGCCTGCCCGACTCGCTTTTCGCCTGTATCGGCGGCGGCTCGAATGCGATCGGCTTGTTCCATCCGTTTCTCGACGACCGGCAGGTCGAAATCTACGGCGTCGAGGCGGCGGGCTATGGCCTCGACAAGGCGCATGCCGCCTCGCTCGCCGGTGGGCGGCCGGGCGTCTTGCACGGCAACCGCACCTATCTCTTGATGGATCAAGACGGGCAGATCGAGGAGGGCCATTCGATCTCGGCCGGACTCGATTATCCCGGCATCGGGCCGGAACATGCCTGGCTGAAAGAGACGGGCCGCGTCACCTATTTGTCGGCAACCGACGACGAGGCGCTTGCCGCCTTCCAGCTTTGCGCGCAGCAGGAAGGCATCATCCCGGCGCTCGAGCCCGCGCATGCGCTGGCGAAGGTGATCGAGATCGCGCCGCAAAAGCCGCGCGATCATCTCCTGGTGGTCAATATCTCGGGCCGCGGCGACAAGGATATTTTCACCGTCGCCGATCATCTCGGCGGGATGTAGCCGCTTTGTCTTTGGCTCCGATAGATCAGACATAGGGTCGGCTTCTTGGAAGCCGACCGTCATGCTAGCAAGGCCTCATGTCCAGCCGTATCGACACCCGTTTCGCCGAACTCGCCCGCCAGGGTCGCGCCGCTCTCGTGACCTTTATCATGGGCGGCGACCCTGATCCGGAAACCGCCCTGGCCTTATTGAAGGCGCTGCCGGCGGCAGGCGCCGATATGATCGAATTGGGCATGCCCTTCACCGATCCGATGGCCGATGGGCCGGCGATCCAGGCGGCGGGGCTGCGGGCGCTCGCCGCGCATACGACGCTGACCAAGGTGTTGGCGCTCGCCGCCGAATTCCGCAAGGCCGATGCGGCGACGCCGCTTATCCTGATGGGCTATTACAATCCGATCTACGTCTATGGCGTGGCGCGCTTCCTCGCCGATGCCAAGGCCGCGGGCGTCGATGGCCTGATCGTCGTCGATCTGCCGCCCGAAGAAGATTCCGAGCTTTGCTTGCCGGCGCTCGACGCGGGCCTAGCCTTCATCCGCCTGGCGACGCCGACCACGGACGATGCGCGTCTGCCCGCCGTGCTCGCGCATACGGCGGGCTTTGTCTATTATGTCTCGATCACCGGCATCACCGGCGCCGCGACGCCGGATTACGGCAAAGTCGCCGCCGCGGTTGGGAGGCTCAAGCAGCACACCCGTCTGCCCGTCGCGGTCGGCTTCGGCGTCAAGAATGCCGAAAGCGCCGCCGCCATCGCCAAGGTCGCCGACGGCGTCGTCGTCGGCTCGGCGCTGGTCGATGCTTTGCGCCGCTCGCTCGACGAAAATGGGCAGGCGACCGCGGGCAGCGTCGCGGCGGTCACCGCCCTCGTGCGCGACCTTGCCGCGGGGGTGCATCGCGCCGCCCGCCAGCCGGTCTGAGGCTTTGCGTCAGGCCGAGCAAATGCCTAGACTGGCGGTTCTTGCGCCCCGCTCCCTGTAAAGGACTGGCATGAACTGGATTTCCAACGTCGTTCCACCGAAAATCCGCTCTTTCCTGCGCCGCGAGACGCCGGAGAACCTGTGGGTCAAATGCCCCGACAGCGGCGAACTGATCTTCCATAAAGATCTCGAATCGAACCTCTATGTCGTGCCCGGCTCCGGCTATCACATGAAGATGCCGGTCAAGGCACGGCTCGATACGCTCTTCGACAATTCCGTCTATGAGACGCTGCCGACGCCGGACGTTCCGCTCGATCCGCTCAAGTTCCGCGACGTGAAACGCTATGTCGACCGGCTGAAGGAAAACCGGCTCAAGACCGGGGCGCCGGATGCGGTGAGAATCTGCACCGGGCAGATCGAGGGCCTCGACGTCACCGTCGGCATACAAGATTTCGAATTTCTCGGCGGCTCGCTCGGCATGGCTGCGGGCGAGGCGATCGTCACCGGCATGCTGCATGCGGTCGCGCAGCGGACGCCTTTCATCATCTTCACCGCCTCCGGCGGCGCGCGCATGCAGGAGGGCATGTTCTCGCTGATGCAGATGCCGCGCACGACCGTCGCCGTGCAGCGCCTGCGGGCTGCGAAACTGCCCTATATCGTCGTATTGACCAATCCGACGACCGGCGGGGTCACGGCGTCTTATGCGATGCTGGGCGATGTCCATATCGCCGAGCCGGGCGCTGTCATCGGCTTTGCCGGGGCGCGGGTCATCGAGCAGACGATCCGCGAGCGGCTGCCGGAAGGCTTCCAGCGCGCCGAATATCTGCAGACGCACGGCATGGTCGATATGGTCGTGCGCCGGCACGAGATGCGCGCGACGCTCGCCCGGCTTTGCGCGCTGCTGACGCATCGCCCCGGCATCCAACAGGTCGAGCAAGAAGCCGCATGAGTGCGCCGCCGTCGGAGCGGCCGGGCGATCAATCGGACCCGATCCTCGAACGCCTGCTCGATCTGCATCCCAAGAAAATCGATCTCTCGCTCGGCCGCGTCGAACGCCTGTTGAAAGATCTCGGCGCGCCGCAGGATCATCTGCCGCCGGTGATCCATGTTGCCGGCACGAACGGCAAAGGTTCGAGCATCGCCTTCATGCGTGCGATCCTCGAAGCCGCAGGCAAGACCGCGCATGTCTATACCTCGCCGCATCTGGTGCGCTTCCATGAACGCGTCAGGCTCGGCCATCCGGGCGGCGGCCGGCTGGTCAGTGACGAGGAACTCGCGGCGACGCTGAGCTTATGCGAAAAGATCAATGCCGGCGCGCCGATCACCTTCTTTGAAGTGACGACTGCGGCGGCCTTCGTGCTTTTCAGCCGCCATCCTGCGGATTATCTGCTGCTCGAAGTCGGCCTCGGCGGCCGTGTCGATGCGACGAATGTAATCGCGCGTCCGGCCGCGAGCCTGATTACGCCCGTGTCGATGGATCATCCGGAGTTTCTCGGCAATACGGTCGCCGAAATCGCCCACGAGAAGGCAGGAATCCTAAAACGCGGCGTCCCGGCGGTGCTCGGCTTTCAGCAACCCGAGGCGCGCACGGTGCTTGAGGCCGAGGCTGCAAACGTCGGCGCGCCATTGCATATCGCCGGACAGGATTTCTTCGTCCGCGAGGAGCATGGCCGGCTCATCTACGAGGACGAGGGCGGCCTCATCGATCTGCCGCTCCCGCGGCTTGCCGGGCGACATCAGCATCAAAATGCGGCGGGCGCGATCGCGACCCTGCGCCTCGTGGCACCCGACCTGCCGCCGAGCGCGTTCGAAATCGGCTTGGCGACAGCGGAATGGCCGGCGCGCCTGCAACGCTTGAGCAAGGGCAATCTCGTCGCGCTCGCTCCAGCGGGCGCCGAGATCTGGCTCGACGGTGCGCATAACGAGGATGGCGCGCGGGTGCTGTCGCAGGCGATGGCCGACCGCGAAGAGAAAGCGCCGCGCCCGCTCATCGTCGTCACCGGCACGCTGGCAACGAAGGATACGGCCGCTTTTCTGCGCGCCTTCAAAGGGCTCGCCCAGGAAGTCCTCGCGGTGCCGGTGCATGGCGAGCATGCGGCGCGCACGCCGAACGATATTGCCGCGCTCGCCAATATTGCGGGCTTGCCTGCGGTCGCCTGCGAAAGCGTCGAATCGGCTTTGCGCTTTTTGACAGCGCGCAAATGGGCGCTGCCGCCACGCGTGTTGATTGCCGGTTCGCTTTATCTCGCCGGCGAGGTGTTGCGCCTCAACGGTACGCCGCCGCAGTGACGCGTGGCCCGAAAAGACGCAGCACCTTTTCGGAAAATCGTGCTTCGAAACTCTGACTTGCAGCATGATTTGCGGCAAGACTTGCGGCAAAGCCTGCCGCATGCAGACGTTACAAAAATCTGAAAATCCGGACCGTCTGAAAGCCGCGTAAACGCTTGATTGTAATACATCTGTAAGAAAGAAAGCGGCGGCCTAACTTCCCGTGGCGCGAAGCATTATTTTGTGTCACATGCGCTGCGGATAGGTACGCCTGTCCGAACGGAAAAGCTAATGGAGGAAATCATGGCCTGGACTGCTCCGGTTGCCGTCGAAGTGTGCGTCGGCATGGAAGTCACCAGCTACGAGTCGGCCGAGATCTAATCGGTCCGAAATCGGTGCTGGTTTCCCAACGATAAACCGGGGGCGCTGCTTTGCAGATTATCGTCCTCGGCTCGGCAGCCGGGGGAGGCTTCCCGCAATGGAATTGCCTCTGTCCCGTCTGCCAACTCGCCTGGAAAGGCGACAAGCGCGTCACGCCGCGGACGCAGTCGAGCCTTGCGATCAGTGCCGACGGCCAGCATTGGCTCTTGCTCAATGCCTCGCCTGATCTTCGCCAGCAGATCCTGGCAACACCGCAATTGCAGCCGCGCGGCGCTAAGCGTCAATCGCCGATCAGCGGCGTCTTCGTCACCAACGGCGATGTCGATCACCTGACCGGGCTGCTGACGTTGCGCGAACAGCAGAGCTTCTCGATTTACGGCAGCAAGGCAACGCTCGCGGAAGTCACGGGCGGCAATATTTTCGGCGTTTTGAATCGCGACCTCGTGAAATTCTATGCGGCCGAGCTCGACGAGACAGTCGATACTGGGTTTGGGTTGCGGGTGACGGCTTTTGCCGTGCCCGGCAAAGTGCCGCTTTATCTCGAAAAGGCGTCGGTCGAGATCGGTGCCGAAGGCGAGACGACGGTGGGTCTTGAAATCACCGACGGCGACAAGACGCTGTTCTACATTCCCGGCTGTGCCGAGGTGACGCCGAAACTGCAAGAGAGATTGCGTAACGCGGATCTTCTTTTCTTCGATGGCACGACATTCACCGACGACGAAATGGTCGCCCTCGGTCTTTCGACCAAGACTGCCTGGCGCATGGGCCACACCGCCATGGCCGGCGAAAAAGGTTCGTTGGCGCAATTGTCCGGCATCAATATCGGTCGGAAAATTTTCGTGCATATCAACAATACCAATCCCGTGCTGATCGAGGATTCGCCCGAGCGCGCCAAGGCCGAGGCGGCGGGATGGGAAATTTCTTATGATGGGATGGAGGTCTCCCTATGAGCCAGACACTTTTGAGCCCGGAAGAGTTGGAAGCCGCGCTGCGCAAAGTCGGCGCCGAGCGCTATCACAACAAGCACCGTTTTCACGCCCGCCAGTACAGTGGCAAGTGCAGCTATGAAGAAATTCAGGCCTGGGCGCTCAATCGTTATTATTATCAATCGATGATCCCGATCAAAGACGCGATCGTGCTGACGCGCCTGACCGATGCCGAGGACCGCCGGCAATGGCGCAAACGCATCGAGGATCACGACGGGCTGAAGCCCGGCGACGGCGGCATCGAGCGCTGGCTGAAGCTCACCGATAGTCTCGGCTTCCCGCGCGATTATGTGGAATCGACCGCCGGAATTCTGCCGGCGACGCGCTTTGCAGTCGATGCCTATGTCGCTTTTGTCCGCGACAGAAGCCCGGTTGAGGCGGTGGCCTCTTCGCTGACCGAACTGTTCTCGCCGACCATTATCGGCGAACGCATGTCCGGCATGCTGGCCAATTACGATTATGTCAGCAAGGACACGCTGGCCTATTTCTCCTACCGGCCGACGCAGGCGAAGCGCGATGCCGATTGGGCGCTCGAATTCGTCAAGACACAGGCTAAGACGGTCGAGCAGCAGCACGCGGTGATCAAGGCGCTCGAATTCAAATGCAACGTGCTCTGGGCGCAGCTCGATGCGTTGTGGAGCGGCTATGTCGATAAATATTTGCCGCCCGATGCCTGGCTGCCGGGCACGGTCGCCGCGCCGCGCAGCAGGGCGGCATGAGCGAGCCGGCTGCCATCAGCGCGGAGTCGAAGCCGCATTTGCCGCGCGGCATGCATCTGAAACATGATGCGACGCGCGGCGAATGGTTGCTGATGGCGCCGGAGCGCGTCTTGAAACTCAATGCCGTCGCGGTCGAAATCTTGAAGCGCTGCGACGGCAAGGCCACATTGGGCGAAATCATCGATCAGCTCGCTGCGGCCTTCGCCGCAGATCGCGAGCGGATCGAAACCGATGTGCGGGCGCTCCTCGCGGAGCTCACCGCCAAACGGATGGTGGACCTATGAATGCGCCGCAGAAAGTATCGGAAGCGGTCGCCGCGCCGGTCGGCATTCTTGCCGAGCTGACGCATCGCTGTCCGTTGGCTTGCCCCTATTGCTCGAACCCGGTCGAACTCGATGCGCGCGAGGGGGAGCTTGATACGCTGACGTGGACGCGCGTGTTCTCAGAGGCGGCGGCGATCGGTGTCTTGCACGCGCATCTCTCCGGTGGCGAGCCGGCGTCGCGCCGCGATCTCGTCGAGATCGTCAAACATTGCCACGAGGTCGGCCTTTACACCAATCTCATTACCTCAGGCGTCGGCATCAGCGAGGCGCGCATGCGCGAACTCGCTGATGCGGGGCTCGATCACGTCCAGCTTTCGATCCAGGACGCCGAAGCCGAATCCGCCGACCGGATCGGCGGCTACAAGGGCGGCTTCGCCCGCAAGATGGATGTTGCAAAATGGGTGAACGAGGTCGGCATTCCGCTGACCGTCAACGCGGTGATCCATCGTGCCAACATTGCGCGCGCCGGCCGCATGGTCGAATTCGCAGTGGAGCTTGGCGCGCGCCGCGTCGAAATCGCCCATACGCAATATTACGCCTGGGCCTATCTCAACCGCAAGGCGCTGATGCCGTCGCGCGAACAGGTCGAAAAGGCCGTCGCGGAAGTCGAAGCCATGCGCAAGACCTATACTGGCAAGATCGTCATCGACCATGTTGCGCCGGATTATTACGCGCGCTATCCCAAGGCCTGCATGGGTGGCTGGGCCAAGCGGACGTTGAACATCACGCCGCACGGCAAGGCCTTGCCCTGCCACGCGGCAGAGACGATCCCCGGCCTCGAATTCTGGAATGTGCGCGATCACTCGATCGCCGACATCTGGTTCAATGCCCCGGCCTTCAACGCCTTCCGCGGCGACGATTGGATGCTTGAGCCGTGCCGGTCTTGCCCGCGCAAGCATCAAGATTACGGCGGCTGCCGCTGCCAGGCGATGGCGCTGACCGGTGATCCGCGCAATGCCGATCCGATCTGCCATCTCTCGCCGCATCATGACAAAGTCGCCGCCATTGCCGCGACTTTCGAGGAAGTCGATGCAAATGTGCCGGCGACGGATTATGTCTATCGCACCCTGAAGACACAGGCGCCCGCGGCGTAACCCTTCGGGTGGTGAGAACTGCCGCCCATCAGAAGGTTCTGGGCGTGCGTTTGTCTGGAGCGTTTCCTCTCGGCGAAGAAGTCTCTTTGCGGAAACGCAACCAACCGAGGTGCGATCATGCAAGGTAAAACTGTCGTCGTCACTGGCGCGACCTCCGGCATCGGCGAGGTTGCGGCGCTTGAACTCGCGGGCAAGGGAGCGCGCATCGTTTTCATTGCCCGCGATCGCAATCGCGGCGAGGTGACCTTGGCCAAGCTCAATGCCACGGCGCCGGGTCTTTCGCATAAAGTTCATTATGCCGACCTGACCCTGCTCGCGGAGATGAAACGGGTCGCCGCAGAGATTGCGGCGAGCGAGCCGCGCGTCGATGTCCTCATTAACAATGCCGGCGCGGCTTTCGCCCAACGCCAGGTGACCGCTGACGGCTTCGAACTGACCTTCGCGCTCAACCATCTTTCTTATTTTGTCATCACCGCCGGTTTGCGCGAGCGGTTGCTCGGCTCCGCGCCGGCACGAATCGTCAGCACCTCGTCCGCTGCGCATCGCGGGATGAATATCGATCTCGATGATCTGCAGAGCGCGAAAAACTATTCCAGCATCAAGGCCTATGGCCGCTCGAAGCTCGAAAACATTCTGTTCACGCGCGAACTGGCGCGGCGGCTGCAGGGAGCCGGCGTCACCGCCAATTGCCTGCATCCGGGCTTCGTTGCGACCCGCTTCGGCCATGAGAGCGGCGGCGTGCTCCAGCAGCTTCTGAAAGCCGTGCAGATCTTCGCAATCACGCCGGAGAAGGGTGCCGAGACCATCGTCTATCTCGCTGCGTCACCGGATGTTGCAGGCATCAACGGCGAATATTTCATCAAGAATCAAATCGCCAAGCCGTCATCCGCCGCGCGCGACGGGGCTATGGCCGCGGCGCTGTGGCGAAAGACGGCCGAACTGACCGGCGTCGACTGGCCTGAGCCAGCCGCGCCGGTGCTTCGTGCTGCTTCTCAGTAAGAATTCGCCGCGTGTGCGAGACCCGCAGCCGTGTCTTCGGGATTAAGCCGGATGAGCTTGCTTTCGTCGACGCAGCCGTCATCGACGATGGCTATCGCGTCATAGCCTAAGGCCGGGAAACGGCCGATGATGACGCCGTCACCCCAATATTCGGTGTGGCGGCCGACATCGTCGTTGATGAAGTCGAGGAAGCGTTCGGCTTGATCGCCCGAGAGGCGAATGGCATTGCCGCCGCTTTGCTCGGAGGCCATTTCGGTGCGCATCTGCGCCGCGTCGGCCGATTCGCAGCCTTCCTGCGCCTGGACGACCGGGCTGAAGCCGACCACCGTTGCGGCAGCGAACAGGCTTGTGAAGAGGAAGCGTTTCATCCTGCACCTCATTCCTTGCGGTAATGTGCCCCATCCGCGCGTGGTCTCTGCCGCGCACGGGACCCGCGCCCGCAACGTCGCGGCCGTTGCGATAGTTCCGCGCCGCGCTGCAGTTGCATAGGCCGGCCGAACAGCCTAAGCAGGAGGCCATTTTTGCCAACGGTTTAGGTTGAAGCTGAATGCGTCCTTCCCAGCGTGCGCCGGATCAGATGCGCCAGGTCATCATCGAGCGCAATGTCGCGCGTTATGCTGAAGGGTCTTGTCTCATCAAATTCGGCGAGACCCATGTGCTCTGTACGGCTTCGCTTGAAGATAAGCCGCCGCTTTGGCTGCGTGGACAAGGCCGCGGCTGGGTGACGGCGGAATATGCCATGTTGCCACGTGCGACGCATACGCGGACGCGCCGCGAGATTGCCGCCGGCCGACCCTCCGGCCGTACACAGGAGATCCAGAGGCTCATCGGCCGCAGCCTTCGCGCGGTCACCGATCTGCAGGCGCTCGGCGAGCGCCAGATCACCATCGATTGCGATGTGTTGCAGGCCGACGGTGGCACGCGGACCGCATCGATCACCGGCGGCTGGGTGGCGTTGCGCGAATGTCTCAAATGGATGCACGCGCGTTCGATTCTAAAAGAGATACCGCTGCGTGATCACGTCGCCGCGATCTCGTGCGGCATTTCCAACGGCGAGGCGGTGCTCGACCTCGATTATGCCGAGGACAGCGCGGCGCAGACCGATGCGAATTTTGTCATCACCGGGTCCGGGTCGCTTGTTGAAGTGCAGGCGACAGCCGAAGCGGCGGTGTTCAGCGAGGCCGACTTCAACGCCATGCTGGGCTTGGCACGCAAAGGCGTGATCGAACTCATCGCCTTGCAGAAGCAGGCGATTGCCTGACATGACAAAACGCCTGACGGGCCGGTTGGTCATCGCGACGCATAACCGCGGCAAGCTGTGGGAGATGCAGGAGCTGCTTAAGCCGCACGACATCGACGTGGTTGCGGCCGGTGAACTGGGCCTGGCCGAGCCGGAGGAAACCGGCGCGACGTTCGCAGCCAATGCGGTGCTGAAGGCGCGCGCGGCGGCGGACGCGGCGCAGCTTCCGGCGCTTGCCGATGATTCTGGGCTTTGTGTCGATGCGCTCGGTGGTGCGCCCGGGCTGCATTCGGCACGCTGGGCGGAACTTGCGCCGGGAGGCGCGCGCGATTTTGCTGCGGGAATCAAGAAGGTCGAAGCGGCGCTTCACGAAGCCGGCGCCGCGCCGCCCTATAATGCGCATTTCATTTCTGTCCTTGCCCTCGCCTGGCCCGACGGGACGACCGAGATTTTCGAAGGCAAGATCAATGGCACGCTGGTCTTTCCGCCGCGCGGCACGAAAGGCTTTGGTTATGACCCGATCTTTCTACCGAACGGATTGTCGCGGACCTTCGGCGAAATGATGATGGAAGAAAAGCAGGCGATTCCAGCCGATGGTTCGCCGGCGCTCTCGCATCGTGCGCGCGCCTTTCAGGCTTTTGCGCGCGTTTGTCTTTAAACGTTCAAAATCGCAGGGTTCAAAATTGCGATGTGCGAAGGATCACCAAATGTCGCGGGCATGTGTCTTGCTGCGCTGCGGCCAACCAGTAATAATGCTTCTCCCTCGGGGTGACTGGAATACCGGAATCAATGTCTGAGATTTGGGAAACGAAATATGGTCTGCGCCGGGTGCGGCACGATCCGCCGACGCTCGAGGAAGCGATCGCCGCGGCGCAAGGCCTATCCGACGAATTGGATGAGCAGATCGAAATCGCGGCGGGCCTCATGGCTCTGCCCGCCGATGTGGTGCGTGCCGAAGTGTTGAAAGCGGCGAAGCCGGTCAAGTCCGCGCGCGTGGTCGTGACGCCGAGCCGCGAGGGTGCCGCGCGCACGGTCATCGTCGAGCGCAAACCCTCGCGCCGCCTGCGCCCGACAGGCCTCTGACAGCGCGTTTCAGAGCGTCTCGACATCGAAGCCAGCGGCGCCAAAAATAGCAGGATCGATACCGCTGACATCGCGCAGAGCGAGCCAAACAACGCGCCTGCCGTGCTGCGCCTCGGCGAGGATGCGGGTGGCAATATCTTCATCCGCGCAGGTGGTCTTGATGGATTCGCGCCGCGCCATTTCGATGATCTGAGGCGGAACGCCCCGATCATAGAAAACGACATCGGCGGCCTGCAGAAGCCGCAGCGCTTTTAGCGTGAGGCGCTCCGGATCGTCGGATGTGATGGCGAGAATTGTCATCGCGCCGTTTTGCGCATCGGCTTCGCGCCGCGCGGCTGCAATCAAGGCGTCGAAATCTTTATCGCTTGGCGCCTGCGTGGTCAGGGCGCGGGCGACGAACAGCTCCCAGAAACGCCGCCGCGACGTCGGATCGGCCAACTTCGGCCGCCAGGCCTGCGCGGCTTTCGCCCAGGTCTTGAGGCTCGGCGGCAGCAGAGCTTCCAGCCGGCCGCGTAAGGCGAGAGCAAGGACGGGCGCGGCACCGCCGGTCGAAATCGCCGCGATCAGCGGCGAACGGTCAATGATCGTGCCAAACTGAAAATCGCAATAGGCCGGCTTGTCGATGATGTTCACCGGCACGCGGGCGCGGCGTGCCGCATCGGCAAAGCGCGCGGCTTCCGTCTTCGTCGCGAAATCACCGATAGCCAGCGCGGCGCCGATGAAATCGTCGTCTTGCCAGTCGCGAGGGACGAGCGTGAGCGTCGGAACTTGCGCTGCCAAAGCGCGCATTTCGGGCCCCGGTTCAGCGCTGACAACATCAAGCTTCGCACCCGCTGCCTGCAGGAGTTCGGCCTTCCAGGCTGCGCCAGCCGCGCCACCGGCGAGGAGAACGCGTTTGCCGCGAAGGTCGAAAAACACCGGCAGGCTGGCCAGTCCCTGCATCGGCCGCTGTGGATCGTCTGCGTCGCTCACTCAGAGTCCTCGATCAATTTGGCGTTGCCACTATAGCGCGGCGCTTCTTCAAGCCCTAAATCCCCCCGAGGTTTCATCCCGAACGGAGAGGGCAGTGCTGATCGATCTTTCTGGCAAGAGCGCCATCGTGACCGGCTCGACACGGGGCATCGGCTTTGCGGTTGCCAAGGGCCTGGCGTTGTCGGGCGCCCGCGTCACCGTCAACGGGCGCGGCCAGAAGGCCGTGGACCAGGCCTTGGCCGAACTGAAAAAGGTCGCGCCGAAGGCTCACTTTCAGGGCGTCGCTGCCGATCTCGGCACGGAAGCCGGCTGTGATGCTCTCATCAAGGCCGTCCCGTCGACCGATATTCTCGTCAACAATGTTGGCATTTTCCAGCCGCAGGATTTCTTTGAGATCCCAGATTCGGAGTGGCAGCGCTTCTTCGAAGTCAACGTGCTCTCCGGCGTGCGGCTGACGCGCGCCTTGCTGCCGGGCATGATCAGCCGCAATTGGGGCCGGGTGATCTTCATCTCCTCGGAATCGGGGCTGAACATTCCCGTCGAGATGATTCATTACGGCTTCACCAAAACGGCGCAGATTTCGATCGCGCGTGGAATCGCCAAGCGCGCGGCAGGCACCGGCGTGACGGTCAATTCCGTTTTGCCCGGGCCGACGTTGTCGGAGGGCGTCGTCGATTTCCTCGCGAAAATGTCGAGCGGAGGCGAATCGGTCGAAGCAGCGGGCGCCGCTTTCGTCAAGAAACACCGGCCGAGCTCGATCATCCAGCGTGCCGCAAGCGTCGAGGAAGTCGCCAATATGGTCGTCTATATCGCCTCGCCGCAGGCCTCGGCGACGACCGGTGCGGCCTTGCGCGTCGACGGCGGCGTGGTCGATACGATTGCTTGAGATAATGAGGGTTAGCGCCCCTCATATTCCGCGGAGCAATCCTTCGTCTCGTAGACGATGACGGCGGAAAGCTCGGGAAAGGTCGGTTTGATCCTGTCGTAGATCCAGACCGCGATATTCTCGGCGGTCGGATTGTCGAGGCCTTCGATTTCGTTCAAACAATGATGATCGAGTTGCGCGTGGAGCGGTGCGAAAGCCTTTTCGATGGCGAAGAAATCGACGACGAAGCCGCTCTCCTGATCGACTGGGCCTTCGAGCTTGAGTTCGACGCGGTAGGAATGGCCGTGCAGATTGCGGCAGCGATGCGTCGGCGCGACCTTCGGCAGGAAATGCGCCGCCTCGAATGAAAAAGCTTGGGTGATCTTCATAGCGTCAATCTTTTACTCGGGCCGATGCAAAGCATCGCGTCGGCATTTTACGGCAAGCCGATCAGCTTGTGGGTTTGCAGGCTCAGCCGCCAACGCGGATGCTTCAGGCAATAGGCTGCCGCCTTGGCGGTATTGGCTTCCTGTGCCGGCCCGTCCATCGGTTGCAGGAAGAAGTGCCGGAAGGCAAGTCCGGCGAAATTTTCGGGGTCGAGGCCGTCCTGCGGGAAGACCAGTTTCAGTTCGTCGCCGGCCCAGAGCGCCAAAGGCGCGCCGGCCTTGGGACTGACGCAGATCCAATCGAGCCCATCCGGCGGCGCTAGCGTGCCGTTTGTCTCGATGGCGCAGGCGAAGCCGCGTGCATGCAGAGCCTCGATCACTGCCGCATCGAGCTGGAGCAAAGGCTCACCGCCGGTAAAAACGGCAAAGGCGCTTGCTCGGTCGGCCGGCCATTTGGCCGCGATCGCATCGGCCAGCGCCTCGGCATCGGCGAATTTGCCGCCGCCCGGGCCGTCGGTGCCGACAAAATCCGTGTCGCAGAAGCTGCATTGCGCCTCGGCGCGGTCGGCTTCGCGGCCCGTCCAGAGATTGCAGCCGGCGAAACGACAGAAGACGGCGGCACGGCCGGCCTGCGCGCCTTCGCCTTGCAGCGTGTAATAGATTTCCTTCACCGCATAGGTCATCGGGCTGCCTATCGCGCCAATAAGCAAAAGGGACCTCTTGCGAGGTCCCCTGCCAGGCTGCAATCGCGTGTGCGGCTCAGAGAGCGGCGGCGATCCATTTCTTCAATTCGCCCTTGGGCGCAGCGCCGACCTTCTGCTGGGCGAGCTTGCCGTCCTTGAAGATGAGCAAGGTCGGGATGCTGCGGATGCCGAACGCGCCGGCCACACCGGGGTTCTCATCGACATTGAGCTTAACGATCTTCACCTGGCCCTTCATTTCCTCGGCGATCTCTTCGAGCGAGGGGCCGATCATTTTGCAGGGGCCGCACCATTCCGCCCAGAAATCCACCACGACGGGTTCTTTGGCACCCTCGACCTCGGTCTTGAACGTGGCATCGGTAACTTTCACGGTGGCCATGGACGCCTCTTAAGTTCCTGCTGCGGGACCAAATTCTCGCAGTTTTTCTGGCTTCAAGGTAGGAAGCGGGCGCCGAAGCGTCAAGTTGCAGCAGGTCGGCGCATTCGGCCTCAAAACCCAGAAAACACGCCCATGAACTTGATTGACTGGGACGGCTTTACCCAAATCGGACTTTACCCAAATCGAACTGCGCGTCGGCCGCATCGTCCGTGCGGAGCCGTTTCCCGAAGCACGCAAGCCCGCCTATAAGCTCGTGGTCGATTTCGCGCCAGATATTGGCCAGCGAAAATCGAGCGCCCAGGTCACCGATCTTTACGGTTTGGACGATCTTAATCGGCAAACTGGTCGTTGCCGTCGTTAATTTTCCGCCAAAGCGAATCGGGCCGTTTTTATCCGAATGTCTGGTGACGGGCTTCCATGACAAACAAGGACAGGTCGCGCTCTGCGTGCCGGACCGACTGGTGCCGTTGGGGCTAAACTCCTGTAATGACGCCGGCTTCAGCCGAGCTCGGCCAAAGCGGCATCGAGTTGCGCGGCGGCCAGCTCCGCCACGTTCGGCCCTTGCGTCCAAATCAGCAGCATTCTGAGGGCCTTGCCCGGCCAGAGCGGCGCCAGCACGGCGCGGTAGAGCGCCATCTGGCGCAGATAGGTTTGCGGCACTGATTCGGCGGGCGGCGCGCCGGTTTTGAAGTCGGCGACGAGCACTTCGGTCTCCGATTCGGCAATGCGGTCGAGCCGCCCGAGCACGTCGCGGGTCTTTCCGCGCGGCAGGGTGACGGTGCCGGCCAGAGCGACCTCGGCGCGGGCACGAGGCCCGAAAAGCTCGGCCAGGTCCGGCCGTTCGAGCACGCCAAGCACCTGCTCGATCAGCGCATGGCGCGCGCTGCGCTCCAAGCCCGACGCTTGTGCGCCCAGGAAGGTTTCCGCCGCGGCGCGACGCCGGATTTGTTCGACCTCCGGCAGATATTGCAGCAAGCTGTGGATCAGCCGGCCGCGTTCCAGCGCCGCGTGGCGTGCGCTGCCAGGTAGCGGGATGTCCGGCTCGCCCGCGGCGAGCGTGTTGGACGGCCGCAAGGGCGGCACGGGCGATGCCTCCGCCGGTGCCTGGGTCCGAAGCCAAGCGGGGACAGCGATCTCGGCGCGCGCGGCGGCGTCGGCACCGGCTGCGGGCTGCGCAATTTCGCCCGGCGTCTGATAGCGCCAGATCGTCTCGTTCCCATCCCAGAACGCAGGCACCGCGACGAATGCATCGCTGCGGGTTGCCTCGATCATCGCCCCCCAGCACAGCGCGCTGGGCTCGGTCTTGCGGTAGAAGCCGCTGATATAGAGCCGTTCTTCGGCGCGGGTCATGGCCACGTAAAGGAGGCGGCGATATTCGTTTTCGGCCTCGTCGCGCGCCGCTTGCCGCGCCCGGGCGACGGCTTCGGGATCGTCGTCCTTGCGGGGCGACCAAGCGAGAATTTTGCGGTTCTCCGCGCCATCGAGCAGATGAATCTTGGCGTCCTGCTGCGGGCGCGGCGCGCTGCAGGTATCGGGCAAAAAGACGATCTTCGCCTCGAGCCCTTTGGCGCCATGCACGGTCATTACCCGCACCGCATCGGCGGCAGATTCCATGTCGCGCTTGATCGATAGGTCGAGGCTTTCGATCTCGGCCAGAAAGCTGGGCAGCGAGCGCGTGCCATCCTTTTCGGCGCGCAAAGCCAAGCGCAGGAACTCGTCCATCGCGTCGCAGGCTTCGAGGCCGAGCCGTGCCTCCATCGCGCGCCGGCCACCGTCTTCGGCGAGGAGCCGTGCGTAGAAGTCGAACGCGGCGCCGGTGGCGCGCGCCCGCCAGCGCACGATCGTTTGATAAGCGGCTTTGTCTCTTGCCCCGGCCGATTGGCCGAGCGCGGCAAAAAGCGACGCTTTCCGGTGCGGCGCAAGCCGCAGCAGATCATCGTCGTCGAAGCCGACGAGCGGCGATTTCAGCACGGTGGCCAAGCTCAGATCGTCTTGCGGCAGCAGGGCTACGCGGCCGGCGGCGATCAGGTCCATCACGGCGATATGGGCGAGAAGATCGAGTCGGTCGGCGCCGGCCACCGGCACGCGCGCTTGTTTTAGAGCGCGGATGATCGCATCGAACAAAGCGTTGCGCGTGCGCACCAGGATCAGAATGTCACCGGCCGTGACGGCGCGGAAACGCTCTGTTTTCGAATCATAGACACGTTCGCCCGAACCCGGCGCGACGAGCGCGGCAATCTTTCTGGCGATGCGCTGGGCGAGAATATTGGCGGGATCGTTCTCGTCGAGAAGATCGAGCGGCAGTTTCCAATCCTCCGGCTCCGGACGCTCCGGCGCGGTCACCGGCTGCCAGATTTCGATGAGGCCGGGGAGGGTTTGCTTGAGCGATTCGTGCCCCATCCATGGATCGTCAGAGACGAGGCCGCGTTGATGCGCCTGAAAGTCGAAGACCCGGTCGACGGCGTCGAGAACGGCCGGTACCGAACGGAACGAGGTCTTGAGCTGCACATGCGCGAAGCTCTTTTGCGCTTCCGCGAATTTTTTTGCGAAGCGGGCGCGCATCGCATGGAACATGTCGGGCGCTGCGCCTTGAAACGAGAAGATCGATTGCTTCTCGTCGCCGACCGCGAAGAAGGTTCGCATCTGGCCGCGGCTGCCGGCGCCGGCGAAGAACTCGCTCGCCAAGTGTTCGAGTATGCGCCATTGCGCCGGGCTCGTATCCTGCGCCTCGTCGACGAGGATATGATCGATGCCGGAATCGAGTTTATACAGCACCCAACGCGCATCGGAACGCTCGAAAAGCGCCAGCGTGCGGTCGATGAGATCGTCGAAATCGAGTTTGCCGCGCATTGCCTTCAAGGCTTCGTAACGGGCGAAAACCGACGCGACGAGCGTCCCGAGCGCCAGCGATTTTTCGAGGCATTCGGCGGCTTTGCGCAGGACGCGCAGACGCTCGAGGCGGTCTTGTTCTTGCGCCAGAGCGTCGACGAGATCAGGACGTCTGGCGGCCGGCGCCTTGGTGACGAGAGATTTGCGCCTCTCGCCCTTGAGCGTGAAGAAAATCTCGAAATAGGCGTCGAGGCAGCCCCTATGGTCGCCGCGCTGATGCGCTTCGATTGCGGTGAGAAAGAAGTCGGCCTTTTCGCGATCGCTCACAAGACCTGCATTGAGAAAATCTGCGAATTCGCGCCAGCGCGCCGGGGCGATGCCGCCGTCGATCATCGCGGCGTCGAGCGTGGCGACATTCGCGCCGTCCGGGACGCCGAGGGCGGTGCTGAGATCGCGGCCGGCGTGCTCGACGTAATCGTGCCGCAGATGTTCGCGATGCCTCAAGGCGCTTTTCAGAAGCCCGGTGAATTCGTCCTCCGAGGTTTCCGCCGCGAGGGTTTTCAGCGCGGCGCCGAGCGCGCCCTTATCTTTTTGCGCGCCGGCCAGAGCTTCGCGCCGCGCGAGCGTGAGAAGCTCGGCTTCGCCGAGATCGTCGAGCACCTCGAAACGCCCCGGCACATTGGCCTCGAACGGGAAGAGATGCAGAAGCCGCTCGCAAAAGCCGTGGATCGTGTGGATCTTCAGGCCGCCCGGCGTCTCGACGGTGCGGGCGAAGAGGCGGCGCGCGAAGATCAGCGTCGCGGCATCGACCTTCGGCGCGCCGATCGCGGTGAGCGCCTTGGCAAGGCCTGCGTCGTCGAGCGCCGTCCAATCGGACAGCGCCTTGAAGACGCGCTCGGCCATATTCGCCGCCGCCGCCTTGGTAAAGGTCAGGCAGAGGATTTTTGCCGGCGGCACGCCGTCGAGCAGAAGCCGCAGGACACGCTGCGCCAGCACATGCGTCTTGCCCGAGCCGGCGTTGGCCGAGACCCAGACGGAAGCCGCAGGATCGGAGGCCACGCGCTGCTGATCGATGACGTGGCGCGGAATCGGCCTCATGCGCCGTCCTCGCGGCCTGCGGCCCATTCTCTAACGCGCGCCAGATGATCATAGGCGTTGTAGCGCGCCGCGAATTTCGGATAGGGCCGCGCCGGATAGCCGACCGTCGGATCGCGGAATTGATTGAGCAGCGCGGCGAGTTCGGCGAAATGTTTTTCGGATATGTCGGCAAGCGGCGCATCCGGCCGCGTGAAGAGAAGCGGGCGTTCGCGCCCGCCGCCTTTGGCGAAGAGCTTCACATAGATCGCTTCGGCCACTTGCGTGCCGGGCGCGAGCCCGAAGGCGCCGCGGTTTGCCATGGCCGCTTCCAGCGTCAATTGCGGCGCGAACCCGGCGCGTACTTCGTCCATGCCCGGCGGCGTGCCGGTCTTGTAATCGATCAGGCTCACGCGCCCGTCGGCATGGTGTTCGATCCGATCGGCCGTGGCGGCGAGCGTAAAGAGCGTGCCGTCAGCCAGCGGAATGTCCCATTCGCCCTTTTGCTCGACGACGAGCTTTAGAAGGTTCGACCGGCGACGCTTTTCGAAGTCGAGATAGAAGGCGGCCGCCGCCTGGAGACGCGGCCAGGCGAAGGCCGCAAAATCCGGGTCGTCGCGCTCGTCTTTGAAGGCCTCGGCAAGAAGCGCTGCAAAGATGACCGCGGCTCCATCGGGCAGAGCGCCTTCGGCGCAAAGCCTACCGAATTGCTCCAGCGTCCGGTGCAGAAGCGTGCCGATATTGCGCCGGTCGCCGATCTCTGCGGGCTCCGGCAATTCGCGCAGGTTCAGGCAATATTCGGCGTAGATCGCATAAGGATCGCGGCGGAGCGTTTCGATCCGCGTGACGCTCAAACGGCGTGGCCGCAGGTCGAGCGGCGGTTTCGGCGCCGGGCGGCCGATCGGCGGGGTCTCCGCCTTCGGACGATCGAGCGCGTGAGCGAGATCGAGATAACGCCCGCCGCGCTCGCGGCAGGCTTTGAAGTGGTCGCCCGCGAGCGCCGAGAGCCGCTGGACGAAGCGCGATTCGACCATCGGCGTGCCGTCGCGCTTTTTGGCGCGGCTCAGGATCACGCGTTCATGCCCCATCGCCATGATGAAATCATGCGCCGTCTGGCCGATCCGCCGCTCCGGCGGCGTCAAGCCCAAAGCCTGGCGCATGGGCCGGTTGAGAAAGGCATCGCTTTGGACTTGCGGCGGCCAGATCGTCTCGTCGAGGCCGCCGAGCAGCATCACGTCCGCCGGCATAAGCCGCGCCTCGAGCAGGCCAAAAATCTTCAGCCGAGGATGCGTGCGGCGCGCCCGTCGCAGGACGTGCTCGCCCATCACCTGCGCGAGAAAAATGCCATAGGCCTCGGCATCGAAGCGCAGGTCCGGTTGCGCGGCGTGCAAAAGCGCGTCGAATAGGCCTTCGAGCGCCGCGGCATCGTCGCCGAAGGCTGCATCTTCGCCGCGCGTCACATCCGCGAGGGCGGCGCGATGCGCGTCGATCCAGGGCCGCAGATCCTGCTGGCCGCCGACGGCGCGCAGCGGCGCGAGTGCCGCTTCGATCCGCTCAAGCAGATCAGCGATCTCTTCCCAATCCTTATCGTCGAGCGCGCGTTGCGCCGGGTGGGCGAAGGGGCCGCAAGCGGCTTGCCGATAGGCGGCAATCGCCGCGGCGCGGGTCGGGTAGGTCGAGAAACGCCGCTCCTGCCGCAGTGCGCCGATTTCGAGCAATGGCGCGCGCCGCAGAATTTCGGCGCGGGGGAGACCGAGCCGTGTCATTGGATGGGTGATCAAAGCGACAAGTTCGGCCTCACCGCCCGTCGTCGCGGCCTCGATGATCCGCAGCGCCAGAGTACCATAGGCGCTGGCGCTTAAGGGCTCGCCGGCGGAATCGTCGATCTCGATGCCGAAGCGGGTCAGTTCCGCACCGACGCGGCGGGCGAGGTCGCGGTCGGGTGTTACCAGCGCCGCAGTTGCGTCGGGAGTTTCCAGAACCTCCCGCAAGACAATCGCCAGTGCGAGCGCCTCTTCGCGCTCATCCGCCGCATCGATGAGGCTTACGCGCGCGAGAGCGGCGTCGATTTGCGCGAAGGTTGGCATATCGCGGAAGCTTGCCCATTCTTCTGTCGTGTCGGCGGGACGCAGCGCCTCGGAGACGAGGCGCACGCGGGCGGCGCAGCTTGGCCCTGGTTCGCCAAGTTCGTTCACCTCGGCGCGCGTGACGCCGAGGATCGGCAGCAGCCGGCGCAGCGCTGCCTGCGGATGGCCGAAACCAGTGGTGCTCGCATCGGCGGTGCCGATTTGCCGCCAGGCCGCTTCGTCGAGGTCTTGGTCGAGGCCGGGTAAAACCACCGCGCCTTGCGGCGCCGCGGCCAGCGCCGCAAGCAGCCGTGCGGTCGCGCGATTGGTGCCGGTCGAGCCGATCGCAATCAGCGGGCCCTTGGTGCGGCCTGCGGCGATCTCGGCAATCTGGGCTTCGACGAGCAGCACGTGCCGGCGCGCCGCATCGACCAGATTGTGATCCGCCAGGACGAGTGGCCATTGCTTGATCGCAATATTGAGGAAATCGAGCGTGATGCGCCAGTAGAGATCGAAGTCCGGCAGCACAAGCGGATCGAGCTTCTCCCAGGCGACATCCTCGATGGTCAATTCATCGATCAGGCCAGCCAATTCACCGGCCATGTGCCAGGCATCCGGCGCCGCCGAGCCGACAAGGCAGGGCTCGCGATCATCGGTCTTGACCTTTCCATTGCCGTCAATGCTGACGATGGCGCCTCGCAGCGCTTTCGCCCAGATATGCACCAGCCGGGCGAGTTGCATCCGCCGCCAGAGGTCGCCTGCCGCCTGGGGCAAAGCGGCGCGCGGCGCTTCGAAACCGGAGGCCGAAAACATAAGGTCAGTCTCGGTCGCCTCAAGGCCGCCGAGCGGCAGAATGCGGGGCAGAAGTGTCGCCGGGCGACCGAGCGCGCGGGCGAACTCCTCGGCAAGTGCCCGCGCCGCGCGCTGGGTCGGCACATAGATCGTCGCATCGGCCATCGCGAGCGGGCTCAAGGCGCGCGAAAAGCCTGCGACAATCCGGCCGTCGAGCAGCGCCGCGACGAAACATTCGAGGAAAGGCGCCCCGGGCGCGATGGTGAAGACGTGTCTTATGGGCATATGTCATCCGCCGCCGCGACTCGCAGCGTGCATCGTTCATTCTGCCCGAAAAAGCGCCTAGCTGCGACCGAGCCCGTTGAGATTCTGCGTCACGCGCTCGATCCGCGCCGCCGTCTCGCCGATCGTGTCGGCCAGCTTCTCGGCCCATTCATCGCGTTGGCTGGCGCGATCGGTTTCTTTGGCGTTGAGATTGAGGATCTCGACATCGAGTTCGGCGATCCGCCGCTTTGCCTCGACGAGTTCGTCGGCAATGGTGATGGCGGCCATGATGGTCAGCCGCTGATCGCCGATTTCGCCGAAGTCTCTTTTGAGCTTTTCGATCCGCTGGTCGACTTGCCGCGCGAGACCTTGCAAATGGGCTTCTTCGCCCTCACCGCAAGCAACGCGATAGACGTGCTTGGCGATGGTTACGGTTACCTGCGCCATGGCGCACCCCCTCAGACGCTACATCACGACATGCGACATCATCTCTTCGATTGCTTCGCGCGCCTTGGCCAGCCGGCGCGCCACTTCGTTATTGGCCAGCTCCAGAGATTGCGAGCGTGCGACCGCACCGTCAAGTTCGACGGCAAGCCGCGCCCGATCATCCTGCAGCACGGCGAATTCTTCTTCGATATCGCTGCGCTGCTCGGCCATTTTCGAACGCCGCTCGGCGGCCGCCTCAAGTTGATCCAATGCAACCGCGAGACGCTTCAGCGCACTATTCAATCGATTCGTAATTGTCATGGAAGTCGCAGCCCGACTGGCGGCGATTAGGCGCTGCTTCGCGCGCCCCGTCAACGCTATGCCGAATATCTATTCACAGCCAATTCATGTGCGCCGATTGATACTTAACCGTGGCGGCAGACCGCGGCAGCGGCAAGATCAGTTTGCGTGCGGTGCAATATCGTTCTGTCTAGACTTGCGGCGGGGCTCTTTTGCGCAATTTTCGACTCGAAATCATGGCTTTAAACCACGGCAGCGGCCAATTTCGCCCTTCACCCAGGCGCCGATTGCCGATAAGCGTTTGCGCCGGTCGGATGGGAACGGCATGGGCCAAAAAATGTTCTGCGGCTTTGGCAAAGAGCAAGCTGGCCGTCGCCGGGGCGTGCCAATGAGGGGGAGGGTCTCGCCGAGACGGGGCTTCGAGAGTGACGGCGATGCAGGCTTCGAATCACCGGCCAAAATCTAACTTTCTGGAAAAGCGAGCATATCTTATTTGCGGCGGGGTTTTCAGCGCCGCGGCAGCCGGCCGCATCACAAAAACCCAGCCGATCGGTGGACAAATTGACTTTCAAACGGGCGCTGATCTGCCTAACAGGGAGCGCCAGCTGAACCTGAGCTTTAGCTAGCGATGAGGAGCAGACGTTTATGGCGGTGAATGTTGCAATCAACGGCTTCGGACGCATCGGCCGCAATGTCTTGCGCGCCATTGTCGAATCCGGTCGTCGGGACATTAACGTCGTCGCCATCAATGATTTGGGGCCGGTCGAAACCAATGCGCATCTCTTGCGTTTCGATTCGGTTCACGGCCGCTTTCCCGGCGAGGTGAAGGTCGACGGCGATACGATCGACGTCGGCCGAGGCCCGATCAAGGTGACGGCCTTGCGCGATCCGGCCGAACTGCCGCATGCGGCGCTTGACGTCGAGATCGTGCTCGAATGTTCCGGCGTCTTCACGTCGAAGGCCAAAGCCTCGGCCCATTTGAAGGCCGGAGCGAAGCGTGTTCTCGTGTCGGCGCCGGCCGACGAAGCGGATTTGACGGTGGTCTATGGCGTCAATCACGATAAGCTTGCCCCTGAGCATCACGTCGTCTCCAACGCCTCCTGCACCACCAATTGCCTGGCGCCCGTCGCCAAAGTGCTCAACGATGCGATCGGCATCGAGCATGGCTTCATGACGACCATCCATTCCTATACCGGCGACCAGCCGACGCTCGATACGCTGCACAAGGACCTTTACCGCGCCAGGGCTGCGGCGCTGTCGCTGATCCCGACGACGACGGGCGCTGCGCGCGCGGTCGGTCTCGTCCTGCCCGAACTCAAGGGCAAGCTTGATGGCTCCTCGATCCGGGTGCCGACGCCGAACGTCTCGATGATCGATTTCAAATTCGTCGCCAAGCGTGCGACCAATTCCGATGAAATCAAGGACGCGATCAAGCGCGCCGCCGAGCAACAGCTGAAGGGCATTCTGAGCTATACGGAAAGCCCGAATGTCTCGGTCGATTTCAATCATGATCCGCATTCGTCAATCTTCCATGTCGATCAGACCCGGGTCATCGACGGCACGCTGGTGCGCGTCGTCGCCTGGTATGATAACGAATGGGGCTTCTCCAATCGGATGGCGGATACGGCAGTGGCGATGGGGAAATTGGGATGACACGGACGGCACCGCTTGCACCTTTTCCGATTCTGGACGACGCCGAACTGGCGGGGAAAAGGGTTCTGATCCGCGTCGATCTCAATGTCCCGATGGATGCCGGCAAAGTGTCGGACGCGACCCGCATCGACCGTATCCTGCCCAATCTGCAGGAAATCGCGGCGAAAGGCGCAAAGGTCATCATCCTCTCTCACCTCGGCCGCCCGAAGGGCTGCGAGGAGAAATATTCGCTCCGCCCGGTCGTCGCTGAACTCGAAGCGCGGCTTGGCAAACACGTTGCCTTCGCCTCCGACTGCATCGGCGAGGAAGCGGAGAAAGCCGTCGCCGCCATGCAGGAGGGCGATTATCTTCTGCTCGAAAACACCCGCTTTCACACCGGCGAGGAAAAGAACAGCGAAGCCTTCATCGATGCGCTCGCCTCGCTCGGCGATGTTTATGTGAACGATGCCTTCTCCTGCGCGCACCGCGCGCATGCCTCGACGGAAGGGCTGGCGCACCGGCTGCCGTCTTTCGCCGGGCGTTCGATGCAGGTCGAGCTTGAGATTCTGACCAATCTGCTCTCGCATCCGGTACGCCCGGTGATGGCCATTGTCGGCGGCGCCAAAGTCTCCACCAAGCTCGAATTGCTCGGCAATCTTATGCGCCGGGTCGATATTCTCGTTATCGGCGGCGGCATGGCCAATACGTTCCTCGCCGCGCAAGGCAAGAAGATCGGCAAGTCGCTCTGCGAAATGGAACTTGCCAATGTCGCGCGCCAGATCGTGGCCGATGCGGCGGCGGAAAATTGCGAGGTCGTCCTGCCGGACGACGTCGTCGTTGCGCAGAAGTTTGCCGCGGGTGCGCCGTCGCGCGTCGTCTCGGTCGATGCAGTCGGCGAGGACGACATGATCCTCGACATCGGGCCGAAATCGGTCGCGCGGGTCGAGGCGCTTCTGGAAAAGACCCGCACGCTCGTCTGGAACGGGCCATTCGGCGCTTTCGAGATTCCGCCCTTCGATGCCGGCACGATGGAGATTGCGGCGGCAGCGGCGCGGCTGACGAAATCCGGCCAGCTCGAGAGCATTGCCGGCGGCGGCGACACCATCGCGGCCTTGAACAAAGCCGATGCGGCGAAGGAATTTACCTATATCTCGACGGCAGGCGGCGCCTTCCTCGAATGGCTCGAAGGCAAACGGCTGCCGGGCGTCGAGGCGCTTCGCTTGCGCGTGCGGCGGCAGTAAGCTGCGAACCAATTTGTCACGAACCGATAGGAAAGAGCGGTGAACCAGCATCAACTCGCCGAGACGGCACAGGCTTTGGTCGCCCCCGGCCGGGGCATTCTGGCGGCGGATGAGAGTTCTTCGACAATTGCCAAGCGATTCACCGCCATCGGCGTCGAATCGACCGCAGAGTCGCGCCGCGATTATCGCGAATTGCTGTTCCGCGCGACCAATGCGATGCAGAGATATATTTCGGGCGTCATTCTTTACGACGAGACGATCCGGCAAAAGGCCGTCGATGGCACGCCGCTCGTCACGTTGATCGAAAAGGCCGGCTCGATCCCCGGCATCAAGGTCGATCTCGGTGCCAAGCCGCTGCCGGGCTTTCCGGGCGAGACGATCACCGAAGGTCTCGATGGCCTCGCCGGACGCCTGAAAGACTATTATGGGTTGGGGGCCCGCTTCGCCAAATGGCGCGCCGTCATCGATATCGCCGAGGGCATTCCTAGCCGTGGCGCGATCCTCGCTAATGCCGAGGCTTTGGCGCGCTATGCCGCGCTCTGCCAGGAGGCGAATATCGTCCCCATCGTCGAGCCAGAAGTGCTGATGGACGGCAATCATTCGCTCGATCGTTGCTACGAAGTCAGCGAAGCCGTGCTGCGCACCGTCTTCGCCGCGCTTTACGACTTGCGCGTCTTTCTCGAAGGCATCGTCCTGAAGCCGAACATGGTCGTTCCGGGGATGAAGTCCGGCCGGCCTGCGAGCCCGGCGGAGGTCGCGGCGGCAACGGTGCGGCTGTTCAAGAACGCCGTTCCGGTGGCGGTGCCCGGCATCGCCTTCCTGTCGGGCGGCCAGTCGGATTTCGACGCCACCGCCAATCTCGATGCCATCGCCCGCGCCGCGCCCCCTTGGGCCGTCACCTTCTCCTATGGCCGCGCCCTGCAGGCGGCGCCGCAGAAGGCCTGGTCCGGCAAGGCGGCGAATGTTGCGGCGGCGCAGGCGGCCTTCGCGCATCGGGCGCAGATGAACAGCCTTGCGGCGCTTGGCCAATGGTCGGAAACCTTGGAGAAGGCTGCGGCCTGAGCGTCGATCCGGCGATGCGCCGCGGTTTTCGGTCAAATCCCATGCGATCGAGGGCCATCGCGCTTTCGCCCTAATTCTTGGCGAGGAGTTCTCCTGGTCCGCCCGCGCGGCGGTGCTGGTTTTTGAGCAAGACTCGCCACGATGTCCGAGGACGATCCGCGCCTCTATCTGATCACGCCGCCGCTCGCTGAGGCGAAAAGCTTCGTTGCGCCCTTTGCCGCGGCCCTTGCGGCGGGCGATGTCGCCTGCGTCCTGTTGCGGTTCGATGCCAAAGCAGACGCTAAGGCGATCGCCAAAGCACTGGTTCCGTTGGCGCAGCAGCGCGGCATCGCTTGCCTCGTTGGCGACCCGCAACTGGCGGCGCGGGCCGAAGCCGATGGTGTGCACATCGATGGCCCCGGCGAGGCGCTTGACGCCACACTCAAAGCCATGAAGCCCAAGCATATTGTTGGCGTCGGCGGTATCGTCACCCGCGATGACGCCATGCGCGCCGGCGAGACCGGCGTCGATTATCTGATGTTCGGCGGGCCCGAGGCGAAACAGAGCTTCCTGGAGATTCGCGAGCGGGTCGCGTGGTGGGCGGAGATTTTCAACCTTGCCTGCGTCGCCTATGCGCATCAGCTGGCGGAGGTTGCGGCATTGGTCGCGGCCGGCGCCGATTTCGTCGCGCTGGAAACCGCGGTTTGGGACGATCCGCGCGGGGCGGCTGCGGCCGTGGCGGAGGCCGACCGGCTGTTGGCGCCGGGACGCATCGGCGCATGAGAGCGTCCACCCCTTTACTGATCTGCATGTTGTTTTGGCTAGCTGCGCCCGTTCGCGCGGCAGAGCTTGCCGAAGCGCCCGCCGTGGCGCCCAGCGAGCCCAAACCAGCGAAAACGGCGGATCAAGCCAATACACCGGACCTTGCTTATGGCGCATTTCAGCGCGGCCATTATCTGACGGCTCTGGCCGAAGCGAAAAAGCGGCTCGCCGCCAATCCCAAAGACGGCGTCGCGATGACCCTCATCGGCCAGCTTTACGATCAAGGCCTTGGCGTTGCGCAAGATCCGAAACAGGCGGCGCATTGGTATGGCGAGGCGGCAAAGCAGGGCGACATGGAAGGCACGTTCCTTTACGGCCTCGCCAAGCTCACCGGCAAAGGCCTGCCGCAGGACCGCGCCGGCGCCGCTGCGCTCTTTACCAAAGCAGCGGCGATGAACCATCCGGGGGCGCTCTACAATCTCGGCGTGCTCGCGGTCGAAAACAACGGCATCGTGCCGGATTATTCGCAGGCGGCGGATTATTTCCGGCGCGCCGCAAACCTCGGCTATCCCGATGCCGCCTATGCGCTCGCCCTGTTTTATCGCGAGGGCAAGGGCGTGCCGCAGGACGATGCGATGGCCGCGGAATGGATGAAGCGCGCCTCAGACGGGGATCAAGTCTCCGCCGAAGTCGAATATGCCATCATGCTCTTCAACGGCGTCGGGGTCGGAAAGGACGAGGCCGCCGCCGCCCGGCTCTTTTTGAAGGCCGCGCAGGAGCAGAACGTGGTCGCGGAGGATCGCGCGGCGCGGCTGCTCGCCATCGGGCGCGGCGTACGCAAGGATGTCATCGAAGCGATGAAATGGCATTTGCTGGCGAGCCTTGCCGGCGAAAAGGATGCCTGGCTCGACAGCATCTATAATGCACTGACGCTGAAGCAGAAGATTGAGGTCGAGGCCGAAGTCCGACGGGCGCTTGGCCGCTAACGTTGCGTTAGCGCGCGCGGGTGCGCGCCGCGATAGGCTTCGAGCAGCCGCGTCGAATCGATCGCCGTATAGATTTGTGTCGTCGAGAGCGACGCATGGCCGAGCAACTCCTGGATGGTGCGCAGATCGCCGCCCTTGCCGAGGAGATGGGTCGCGAAGGAATGACGCAGGGCATGCGGTGTTGCCGTCTCCGGCAAGCCGAGCGCGCCGCGCAATTGCTCGACCGCGAGTTGGATGACCCGCGGCGACAGCGGGCCGCCCTTGGCGCCGATGAACAATGGGCCGTCCGCCGCCGCGGGAAAAGGACAGAGGTCGAGATAGGTGGCAATGGCCCGCTGCACCGGCGCAATCACCGGCACGCTGCGGGTCTTGCCACCCTTGCCGATGACGGTCACGACATCGATGCGGCCCACCGGCGCGTCGCGGCGTTTGATCGACAGCGCCTCGGAGATACGCAGGCCGGCCCCATAAAGCAGGCCAAGGACCGCCGCATCCCGCGCCAGAATCCAGTTCGGCCGCGAATCGCCGGCGCGCGAATCGGCATCGACGAGCGCCCGTGCCGCGCCCGCAGGCAAAGCCTTCGGCAGGCGGCGCGGCGCCTTCGGACTACGGAGCGCCGAAAAAGCCGCCACATGGCCCAGTCCCTTGCGCTCCAGATGACGGGCGAAGGAGCGCAGACCGGAAAGCTGGCGCAAGAGCGACCGGCTGCCAACGCCGCTGGCGCGGCGGCTCGCGAGAAAGCTGCGCAGATCGGCGGGGGCGATGTCGCTTAGGGCGGCGAGCTTCGGCGGAGCGCCGAAATGGTCGCGCAGAAAAGCGAAAAATTGGATGAGGTCGCGCCGATAGGCCGCGAGCGTATGGGCCGAGACGCGGCGCTCGCCGGCGAGTTCATCGAGCCACTCGCCGGCCGTCGCGGCAAGTTCCGCGTCGGCGCCGCCGAAGGCGAGGGCAGGGGCAGGATCGGGCGTGGCGCGGACCATTGCCGCACCTTATCGCCGCCCGCCTGAAATAAAGGTTAGTGAATTTGGCTCTTAGTGCGCTTGGCTCGTGCCGGCAACGACGTCCTTTGTTGCCTTGGCCAGCAATTCGGCCATTTCCCGGTGGATCTGGTGGTCTGAATCCGGCAGGCCGGCGGCGCTGAAGTCGGCCCGCAGCTTGGCGAAGACGGTCTCATCGCCATTCTGTTCAAGATGCGCCTGGATCAGGGCGTTGGCGTAATCTTCCGCGGCTTGCCCGGACTTGCCAAGCTTTTCGGCGGCCCAAAGGCCAAGCAGGCGGTTGCGGCGTACATAAGCCTTGAATCTTAGGTCTTCATCATGCGCAAGCTGAGCTTCATATCCCTTTTCGCGCTCATCGAACGTGGTCATCGCCGCCTCACCGGAAGTCTTGCAGAAAGGCGCGGAACCTAGCCCGGAACAAGCCGTCTGGCCATAGGGCTTGCTGCCAGATTCGGCCGAGCCGGCGGCTATTTCCGCGACGGGCGGGAATAACCATATAGGGTGATGGAGGTCCGCCCGTTCCGACACGCGCGCTCGGCAGGCGACAGTCAAGGCATTGATATTTGGTAAGGAACGGCTAAAGCAAAGGTAAAGCTTCGGCTGGTCCTTTATGAGCCGGGAGGCCGCGATCCGCTTGTGTTGAACGGCCGAAAAAGCTAGGACCGTCCCGGACCCGCGGCGCCGCAACGCCTCATACAGCCTGCCCGGTCTCGATCGCCAAAAGCCGGGCCGGACATTCCTGAAAGGAGCCAGGGCCATCCCATGGATCACCTCAAGCCACGGTTAATTCCCATGAATCGCCGCCGCCGCATTTACGAGGGCAAGGCCAAGGTCCTCTATGAGGGACCCGAACCGGGTACGCTTATCCAGCATTTCAAGGACGATGCCACCGCCTTCAACGCCAAGAAGCACGAGGTCATCGACGGCAAAGGCGTGCTCAACAACCGGATTTCCGAGTTCGTTTTCCAGAACCTCAACGATATCGGCGTGCCGACGCATTTTATCCGCCGGCTCAACATGCGCGAGCAATTGATTCGCGAGGTCGAGATCGTGCCGCTCGAAGTCGTGGTGCGCAATGTCGCGGCCGGCTCGCTGTCGACTCGTCTCGGCCTTGAAGAAGGTACGCAACTGCCGCGTTCGATCATCGAGTTCTATTATAAGAACGATGAACTCAACGACCCGATGGTGTCGGAAGAGCACATCACCGCCTTCGGCTGGGCGACGCCGCAGGAGATCGACGACATCATGGCGCTTGCCATCCGCGTCAACGATTTCCTGACCGGGCTTTTCCTTGGCGTCGGCATCCGCCTCGTCGATTTCAAGATGGAGTGCGGACGGCTTTGGGAAGGCGATTCGATGCGCATCGTCGTCGCCGACGAAATTTCTCCCGATTCGTGCCGCCTCTGGGACATCAAGTCGAACGACAAGCTCGACAAGGACCGTTTCCGCCGCGACATGGGCGGCCTCGTCGAAGCCTATACGGAAGTGGCCCGCCGACTCGGCATTTTGCAGGACAACGAGCAGCCGCGGGCGAGCGGGCCGAAGCTCGTGCAATCGTGAAGGTTCCGCCTTGCTGAGAATGGACCCCGCCGCTGAAACGGCGGGGTTTTGTTTTGCTGCATCCTGCCCCTATACTGCCGGGCAATGCGGGGCATGGGGATCAAGTCTTGAAAGCCAACATCATCGTCACTTTGAAGCACGGCCTGCTTGATCCGCAGGGGAAGGCCATCGAGGGCGCGCTGAAATTGCTCGATGTCCCGGGCGTCGAAAGCGTCCGCCAGGGCAAGATTTTCGAGATTGAGCTCGCCGAGCAGGACCGCGCCAAGGCGCAGGATTTGCTCAAGACGGCGTGCGAGAAATTGCTCGCCAACACGATCGTCGAAAATTATCGCATCGAACTCGTCTGAGGTTTGCGTTGCGCGCCGCGATCATCCTCTTTCCCGGCTCCAATCGCGAAGGCGATGTATTCCGTGCGCTGGCTAGCGTCACCGGCCGGCCGCCGGCGATCATCTGGCATGGTGAGCATGACCTGCCCGTCGGCACCGATCTCGTGGTCCTGCCGGGCGGCTTTTCCTATGGCGATTATTTGCGCTGCGGCGCCATTGCGGCGCGCTCGCCGATAATGGATGCCGTGCGCGTCCATGCCGCGCGCGGCGGCCGCGTGCTCGGCATCTGCAACGGTTTCCAGATTGCTTGCGAGGCGGGCCTTTTGCCGGGTGTGCTCATGCGCAACAAGAATTTGCGCTTCGCCTGTCACATGCAACATTTGCGCGTCGAGCGTGCCGACACCGCCTTCACCGCGCATTATCGAAAATTTCAGGTGATCAAAGTGGCGATTGCGCATGGCGAAGGCAATTACACTGCCGATGCCGAGACGCTCGCGCGGCTCGAAGGCGAGGGACGTGTCGCTTTTCGCTATTGCGATGACGTCGGCCTCGTCGGCGGTGCGGCCAATCCCAACGGCTCGGTGCACGATATTGCCGGTATCTATTCCGAGAGATTGAACGTGCTCGGGCTGATGCCGCATCCCGAAAATCTCATCGACCCGCTCGTCGGCGGAACCGACGGGCGGGCGCTCTTCGAAAGCCTGCTCGCGGCGTAAGTCGCCGACCTCTTCTCGAACCCAGCGGATGCCTATGACAACGCATGAGCGAAACATCGCCGCCGCCATCGATCCGGCAAAACTCGACAAGCTCGCCGAAGTCGCGATCAAGGTCGGTTTAAATCTTCAGCCGGGGCAAGACCTTTTTCTCACCGCGCCGGTCGCGGCGCTGTCTTTGGTGCGGCGGATTGTCGAACATGCCTATAAGGCCGGCGCCGGCCTCGTGACGCCGATCCTTTCGGACGAGGACATCACCCTGGCACGTTTCCGCTTCGCGCAGGATGCGAGTTTCGACCGCGCGCCGAGCTGGCTTTACGAAGGTGTCAGCAAGGCCTTCGCCGCGAATACTGCACGCCTCGCCATTGTCGGCGACAATCCGATGCTGCTCTCGGGCGAAGATCCGGCTAAGGTTGCGCGGGCCAACAAGGCCAATTCGCTCGCCTACAAGCCGGCCTTGGAAAAGATCGCCGGCTTCGACATCAATTGGAACATCGTCGCTTATCCCGGCGGCGCCTGGGCGCATCAGGTGTTTCCGCACGACGAGCCGGATGTGGCGGTGGCGAAGCTGGGCGATGCCATTTTTGCCGCTTCGCGCATCGATACCGCCGATCCGGTCGCGGCCTGGGCCGCGCATAATGCGGCGCTGCACGCGCGCACAAAATGGCTGAACGGCCAGCGCTTCGCCGCTTTGCATTATACGGGGCCGGGCACCGATCTCACCATCGGCCTCGCCGATGGCCATGAATGGGAAGGCGGCGCCTCGGCCGCCAAGAATGGCATCATTTGCAATCCCAACATTCCGACCGAGGAAGTCTTCACGACGCCGCATGCGCATCGCGTCGAGGGCCGTGTCGTCAGCACCAAGCCGCTGTCCTATCAGGGCACGCTCATCGACCGGATCGCGGTGCGCTTCGAGGCCGGCCGCATTGTCGAGGCGACGGCGGCCCACGGCCAGGACGTTTTGCGCAAAGTGCTGGAGACGGACGAGGGCGCGCGCCGCCTCGGCGAAGTCGCGCTGGTGCCGCATTCCTCGCCCATCTCGGCGAGCGGCCTCTTGTTCTTCAACACTTTGTTCGACGAGAACGCCGCCTGCCATATCGCGCTCGGCCAGTGCTACGCGAAATGTTTCGTCAACGGCGACAAACTCTCGCCCGAAGAGATCGAGGCGCAGGGCGGCAACAAGAGCCTTATCCATATCGATTGGATGATCGGCTCGGACAAGATCGACATCGATGGCATCAAGCCCGACGGTTCGCGCGTGCCGGTCTTCCGCAAGGGCGAATGGGCTTGAGATAAAGTCTGCGCCGCGATCCCGCTGCCTATCGGTGGATGCCGTCGAGTTCCGGCATGAGCACGACGCTTTCCTGCTCGTTCGGATCGGTGCGTGCGATCACCGCCGTGCAGGGCTCGGTTTCGCTCACATTGTAAGGCAGGTGCGGCACATTCGCCGGGATGTAGACGAAATCGCCGGCCTCCGCGATCGCGTGATGTTCGAGCCTTTCGCCATAATACATCGCGCTGCGGCCGCTCAGGATATAGATCGCGGTTTCATGCGCTTCGTGTTTATGCGCCTTGGCGCGCCCGCCGGGCGGTGGTGAGCAATTGCATGTGAATGGCGGAGGCCCGCACCGTCTCTGCCGAGACCGCGGGAGCATAGGATAGGCCCTGCTTGCCGATGAACGGCTCCTGTGCGCGCAAGACTTTGCAAACGGGACGTTCGAGCGTCGCGGTTTCTTTCGGCATTGGCGTCTCCTCGGCGGTTTCGCCATTTTACCGCATATGGCGGCCGATAACACGGCGCTTTCCGGGCGGCTTGACCAGTCCGGTTGGAAAGCCCTATTTAAGGCCTGTACCTAGGGGATCCCCGGCAGGGGGCTGAGAGGCTGGCAGCGCTGAAGAAGCGGCCCGGCGACCCTTCGAACCTGATCCAGTTTGCACTGGCGTAGGGATGGTCATGAGTGCATCTCCGCAAAAGATCCGTATCCTTGGTGCTGGCGTGGCCGGGCTGACGGCGGCGTACGAATTCGCCATGGCTGGCCAGACGGTCGAGATCGTCGAGCGCCAAGCGGGCCCGGGCCTCGGCTGTTCGCATTTCGCCGGCGGCATGCTCGCCCCTTGGTGCGAGGCCGAGAGCGCGCCACCGCTCGTTGTCGAATGGGGGCTTGAAGGTCTCGCCTTCTGGAGCGAGACGCTGAAGCTTGCGGTGGTCAACGGCAGTCTGCTCGTCGCGCCGGCGCGCGACCGCGCCGATCTCATGCGCTTCTCGCGGCGCACCTCCGGCTTCGAATGGCTCGATGCCGATCAGCTTGCGATGCGTGAGCCGCATCTTGGTGGCCGTTTTGATCGCGCCTTGTTCTTTCCCGGCGAGGCACATCTCGATCCGCGCGAAGCGATCGACAGGCTCGCGCAGCGCCTGCGCCAATTCGACCGGGTGCGGTTTCGTTTCAATACGACGGCGGAAGACGCCAATGAGCCCGCCGACTGGATCATCGATTGCCGCGGCATTGTCGCCAAGGATGCGCTGGCCGATCTGCGCGGCGTCAAAGGCGAGATGCTGGTCGTGAAAACCGCCGAAGTGTCGTTTGAGCGGCCGGTGCAATTGCTGCATCCGCGTCACCCCGTCTATGTGGTGCCGCGCGGCGATGGACGGTTCATGGTCGGCGCGACCGCGATCGAGAATGAGGAGCCTCCGCGCGTCACGGCGCGCTCGGTGCTCGAGCTTTTGAGCGCGGTCTATGCGCTGCATCCGGCCTTCGGCGAGGCCGAAATTGTCGAGACCGGCGCCGATCTTCGGCCGGCGTTTCCCGACAATCTGCCGCGTATCCGGCGCGAGGGCCGGATGCTCTACATCAATGGGCTTTATCGTCACGGTTTTTTGCTGGCGCCGGCGCTGGCGCGGCGCGCCGTCGCCGTGGCGCTGAAAGACGAAACGTTTCCGGAGGTGATGGATGCAAATCCGCGTCAACGGCAAAGCGCATGAGGTTGCAGCGACGACGCTTGCCGCGCTGCTTGCCGAGCTCGACTATCAGGATAAACTCGTCGCGACCGCGGTGAACCAGACTTTCATCCGCGTCGCGGACCGGCCGTCGACGCCACTCAGCCCCGGCGATGCGGTTGAGATTCTTGTGCCGCGCCAGGGCGGCTAAGGGATCGATTGATGCAGGACACGCCCGTCAAACTCTACGACACCATGCTTCGCTCGCGCCTTTTGCTTGGCACGGCGCAATATCCTTCACCCGCAGTTCTTGCCGCAGCGGTCAAGGCCTCCGGCGCCGAGATTGTGACGGTCTCATTGCGGCGTGAGGCGGGCGCAAGCCGCGCGGGTGAAAGTTTCTGGACTTTGATCCGCGAACTTGGCGTGCGCGTCCTGCCCAACACGGCCGGGTGCCGCAGCGTCAAGGAGGCGGTGACGACAGCGCATATGGCGCGCGAGGTCTTCGCGACCGATTGGATCAAGCTCGAAGTCATCGGCGACGACGATCTGCTGCAGCCGGACGTTTTCGGCCTGGTTGAGGCCGCCGAGAGTCTCGTCCGCGACGGCTTCAAGGTCTTTCCTTACACGACGGAAGATTTGCGCGTCGCCGAACGGCTCCTCGGCGCCGGGTGCGAAGTGCTGATGCCTTGGGGCGCACCGATCGGCTCGGGGCGCGGGCTCAATAATGTTTTCGGCCTGCAGGCGCTGCGCAAAAATTTCGCCGCGACGCCCTTGATCATCGACGCCGGCATCGGCACGCCCGCCCATGCCGCGGCGGCAATGGAACTCGGCTACGACGCGATCCTGCTCAATACAGCAGTGGCCAAAGCCGGCGATCCCGTCGCGATGGCGCGTGCCTTTGCGCTCGGGATCGAAGCCGGCCGGCTTGCCTATTGCGCCGATCCGATCCCGCCACGCGACATGGCCGAGCCGTCAACGCCGCAGATCGGCCGCGCCTTTTCCGATTTGCCCAAACGTGCTTGACCGCTTTTATCCCATCGTCGACAGCGCCGACTGGATCGCGCGGTTGCTGCCATGCGGCATCAAGGGCGTGCAATTGCGGGTCAAGGATCGGCCGATCGAAGATGTGAGGCGCGAGATCAGGACGGCGCGGACGCTCTGTCTTGCGGCGGGCGCCCAGCTTGTCGTCAACGATTATTGGCGCGAGGCGATCGATCTCAGTTGCACTTGCGTGCATTTGGGGCAGGGCGACCTCGATGCGGCCGATATTGCGATGATCCGCGGGGCAAATATCAAGATCGGCCTTTCAACGCACGACGAGGCCGAGCTCGCCCGCGCGCTTGCCTTGCGGCCCGATTATATTGCGCTCGGCCCGATCTATCCGACGATCCTGAAGGCGATGGCCTTCGCGCCGCAAGGCCTCGATCGGATCGGCGAATGGAAGCAGAAGATCGGCACGATTCCGCTCGTTGCCATCGGCGGCATTACGCTCGAACGGGCCCCGGGCGTCTTTGCCGCGGGGGCGGATATTGTCTCGGTTGTCACGGACGTGACACGACACGCCGATCCGGAGGCGCGCACGCGCGCCTGGGTCGCGGCGACAAGGCCGGCATAGATCACGATGATTTCGGATCAGATCGATCCGAAATCATAAACCCGTGATCGATTCTCATCGTTAGAGCGGGATTTATTGCGAAAAACCGCTGACACTTTTTCGCATCCCGCTCTAGTCCACGTCCTCGAGAGCTTCTTCTTCCTCTTTGGCCATGAAGGCCCGCAAGCTCCAAGCGACGGACAGCGCTTCATCCGCTGCACGATAGATCACGAGCTGCTGGCTGGCGCGTGAGCCGTCCGGTACGGCGAAGAAGATGCTCTCTTCGATTTCGATGGGCTCATCCTGCGCGCTGAAAATCCAGCGCGTGCCGTCCGGCAGGTCGAGCAGCGCCGCTTGGCCTTCGAGGACGCCGTAAACCTGGATGCTCGGATGGATGTGGAAGCGGATCGCAAACGGATAGGTCTTCGATTTTTTCGACACGGATTTCAGCCGGTCTTCACCGTCGAGGCGCAGGCCGTCGGCGCTGATCGTCAAGAGCCGTTCGTGAATGAACCCGAAGCGCGTCTTATAGCCGTCATGGGACAGGACGAGCCGCGTCTTTCCCGGCTGGATCTGCCGCTCGACGTGAACCTCGCGCGGCCCGGAAATGATTTCGTCGCCCAGCCATTTCTCCCATCCTTCATTGCGAGCGAAGCGGCATGAGGACGTATCGTCCAAAACGAGCGTCGAATGCGCGGCGGTGGTGCGTGCTGCGCCACGCGCCGCGACAAGCTCGCTGTCCGGTGCGCCGCAATTGACGATCAATCGCTGCGGTCCGACCGAAAACTCGAACGATAATGTCCCGGCATGGGCGCGCGTCGAAAATTCCGGCGGCGGCGGACCGCCGCTGTCGACGATCAAGACGCTATCGCCGGATTCGACGCGCTGGTAGCCGCTGTAGGGTGCGTTGATCAGGGGTTTGGCGCGCGGGTCCTCATAAGCGAGCACAGTGGCGAGCGCGTCGACGGGCGTCACGCCCATGCCGTTGAACAACGCGAGCGCGCCGTCGCCGTGCAGCAGGAGCCGTAGCATCGGCAGCATCCGATCGATCGCGTTCAAGAGCTCCGGCGGTGCCGGCACGGCGCGCGCCGCATAGGCTTGCCGCAAAGGCAGAAGATCGAGCAGAAGGCGAACCAGCGTATCGGCAGCGCGGCTGATATGGCCGCCGTCGGGACGGATTTGCCGCGCAAGTTCGGCAGCAAGCAACCGCGTGCTGCGTCGCTGGACGCTGGCGCTGACCTGGGCGCAAAGACCGAGTTCAGCCAGGCTTATTGCTGCAAAAAGCCGCTCTTCGCCTTCGATACGGCCCGTTGCGACCTGCCGCTCGAGAAAATATTGCAGCCGCATCAGCGCGCGCATGAAGCGGCGGTAAAAGGCGCGGTCGGCATTCTCCAGAATGATCGGCGATTGCGAGAGGAACGACAGCGTGCGCCGCACCGCGACCCGCGCCTCCCATGCCGACGAATGATCGGGCTTTTCGCTGCGGTTGAGAAAATCGCTCACCAGCGCTCGCGCATTGGCGCGCGCCAATGCGGTATCGGCTGCGCGCAAATGGCGTAGCCAGCCGAAGCTCGCCAGAGCCCGAGCCCAATTCGCCGACGGTGCAACGGCATCGAACGGCGAGACGCCACGCAGATTCACGACTTTACCGGCGAGTGCAAAATAGCCGGAATAGATTTCGCTGGCGATCGTCGCATCGGTCGTGCGCAGATCCTGCGGCGCAATCAACAGCCGTTCCGGAACATTGGCGCGCAAAGAAGCGAGCGCGGCCAGGGGCGCCGTGACGGTACGGCGCGCAAAACGGCCCGCGCGTCCGGCGATTCGGCGGCCGATATGAAACTTCTCTTTCAGGCTCACGCGTTCGGCACCCATCCGCCGGCCTTGCCGCCGGCCGGTGATTTAATCAATTTCGGCTAAAATGCTGACTGGGTCTAGAGAGAGAGCCGAAGAACTAGGCGCGGCGCACAAGTCTTGCGGCGAAGAAACCGTCGATGCCCGAAAGGCGCGGATCGTCCGAAGGCAGATAGGGCTGGAGCGTGCGCAATTCGCCTTGCGCATTGATGAAGCCGGATTGGCCTCCGACGTCTTCGGCTGTAATCGGGGCGCGGCTGACATCGGGATTGCGGCGCAGAAGATTGGCGATCTGCTGTTCGCCTTCTTCCGGCTCGATGGAACAGACGCAATAGATCAACGTGCCGCCCGGCCTGACCAGTTCAAAGGCTTTGTCGAGCATCTTCGTTTGCAGCGCCGCGAGCTTGGCGATGTCGCCGGTCTTTTTCGTCCAGGCGATGTCGGGATGGCGGCGGATCGTGCCGGTGCCGGAACAGGGCGCATCGAGCAGGACGGCGTCGAAAGCGTAGCCGTTGAGCGTCGTCACGTCGGCGACGACGACTTCGGCTTCGAGGCGAAGGCGCTGAAAGTTGGTCGCAAGGATCTTCAACCGCTCGGCGGAACGGTCGACGGCCGTTACGCGTGCGCCGCGCGCCGCGAGTTGCGCCGCCTTGCCACCCGGCGCCGAACAGAGATCGCCGACATGAAAACCGGGCGAGACCTCCAGAAGCTGCGCCGGCAAGGCTGCGGCGGCATCCTGCACCCACCAAGCGCCCTCGTCATAGCCCGGGAGGTCATGCACGGGCGCGTGGGTCTTGAGCCGCACCGAGCCCGTCGGAAGCAGGACGGCGTCGAGCTTTTCGGCCCAGAATGCGGGATCGGATTTAACGCTGATGTCCAATGTCGGCTCGAGCCGGTTGGCGGCGGCGATCGCTTGCGCGGTCTCTTCGCCATAAGCTTTGCGCCAGCGCGCAGCGAGCCAGGCCGGCGTGTCGATATCGAGCGCCGTGCCCGACGCAAGAAATTCGTCCCGCCGGCGGGCGAGATTGCGGGCGACGCCGTTGACGAGCGCAGCATAGGGCGCGCTTTTCGGATCAAGCCGTGTCATCCGCACGGCGAGATCGACGGCTGCATGATCGGGGACGTCGAGAAACAGGATCTGTGCGGCCGCCGCCGTCAGAATCCATTCGAGCTGCGGCGCCGGGCGCGGAAAGCCGTTGTCGAGCAAAGCGGCGAGCGCGAGGCGGATCGTGCCGAGCCGACGCAGCGCCGCGGTGACGATCGAGCGGGTTAGTGCGATGTCGCGCGGCGCCAGGCCGCCGAGCCGCGACAGGCCCGCGGGCGCGGCAAAGATCTCATCGAGCGTATGGCCGTTGACGATCACGTCGCGCAAAATCGCGGCTGCGGCGAGGCGCGCCGCGAGACCGGGGATTTTGACGGCTTCCTGCTTGGCGAGGTCGGCGGCGGCGAGGCGCGGCGGCTTCTTCATCAAGAATGTCTTAGAGCATGTTCGAAAAAAGTTGCATGACTTTTCCGGCGAAAACAGCCTCAATCGGCTGAACTCTGATTTATCCGCGCAACGCCCGTTGTGCGTGCGCAGACACACAGTCGCGCGATTCGGCCGCGCACGATCCGACAATGCCACCATTGCCGCGGCTTGTGTCGGAAATCAGACGCGTATGCAGGCGTTATAGTTCCGCCACTTTGGTGGATTTCAGAACACCGTTGGGTCTTTGCCGTGGAAGGAATCGAGGATGCAGGACGAAAAGCCGGCTGAGCCGAAGGGCCAAGCGCATAAGCTGAGTGCGGCGGCGCAACGCGCTTTGGCCGAGGCTGCGGCACGCCGCGCAGCCAAGGACGACAGTCCACGCCCGCGGGAAATCGGCGGCCGCGACGGCCCCGATCCGGTTCGCTACGGCGATTGGGAGGTGAAGGGCATCATCAGCGATTTTTAATCGCGAAGCTGCGCTAATTGCTCAGGCCCGCGAGCAGGGTCGGAATGTCGAGCGGCCGGAAGCCGTAGTGCTGCAGCCAGCGGACATCGGCGTCGAAAAAGGCGCGCAAGTCCGGCATGCCATATTTGAGCATGGCAATACGATCGATCCCGATGCCCCAGGCAAAGCCCTGATAGACATTCGGATCGAGGCCGCAATTGCTGAGCACATTCGGGTGGACCATGCCGCAGCCGAGGATTTCGAGCCAATCCTCGCCCTCACCGAAGCGGATCTCGCCGGCTTTGCGCGCGCATTGGATATCGACCTCCATCGACGGTTCGGTGAACGGAAAATAGCTCGGCCGAAAACGCATCGTGACGTTAGGCACTTCGAAGAAAGCTTTGCAGAACTCGCTCAATACCCATTTGAGATTGCCGAGGTGTGCTTGCTTGTCGATGACGAGGCCCTCGACCTGATGGAACATGGGCGTATGCGTCTGGTCGGAATCGCACCGATACGTGCGGCCAGGACAGATGACACGGATCGGCGGGCGCTGGGTCAGCATGGTGCGCACCTGCACAGGACTTGTGTGCGTGCGCAGCAATTTGCGTTCGCCTGATGCGTCCGGCTTCAGGAAGAACGTATCGTGCATCTCGCGGGCCGGATGATCCGGCTGAAAATTCAGCTTGGTGAAATTATAGTCGTCGGTCTCGATGTCCGGCCCTTCGGCGATGGCGAAGCCGAGATCGGCGAAGATCGCCGCAAGTTCGTCCATGACCTGCGAAATCGGATGCACACGGCCAAGGTCGAGCGGGCTGGTGCGCGCCGGCAGGGTGACGTCGAGCGTCTCATGGGCGAGCCTCGCTTCGAGCGCGGCTTCCTTGAGGACGCCGCGGCGCTCGGCGAGCGCGGCGCTCACCCGGTCTTTGACCATATTGATGACCGCGCCCTGTACCTTGCGCTCGTCCGGGGCCATTTTGCCGAGGCCGGCGAGCAGGGCCGAGATCGACCCTTTCTTCCCAAGCGCGGCAACCCGCACGGTTTCGAGCGCCGGCTCGTCCGCGGCGGCGGCTATGGCGGTGAGGATTTCCTGTTCGAGTTGGGCGATTTCGGACATAGGCTCGGCGCGGCGGGGGATCCAGAGCGGCGCTTTTGCCATGCGGGCGCGGCGAAGTCCAGAAAAGGCCAAGCCCTTGTCAGAGGCCGAATTTGGACCAACTATCCGGGGATGAGCAAAGCTTTTACGAAGGAAGACGACAGCGAGGTCGAATTCGAGGACGAGGCTGCCGAGCTTCCCGGCGGCGTCACGAATTATATGACTCCGGATGGGCTGCAGCGATTGCGCGACGAATTTCGCCGCCTGCAGCAAGACGAGCGGCCGAAAGTGGTCGAAACCGTCGCCTGGGCGGCGGGTAATGGCGACCGCTCCGAGAATGGCGATTACATCTATGGCAAGCGCCGCCTGCGCGAAATCGACCGGCGCATGCGGTTTCTGCTGAAGCGGATCGAGAGCGCCGAAGTCGTCGATCCGAAAAAGCAGAAGGACAAGTCGCATGTCTTTTTCGGTGCGACGGTGACTTATTTGAACGGCGAGGGCGAAGAGAGGACCGTCCGTATCGTCGGCATCGACGAGGCGCGCGCGGAATTCAACGAGATCAGTTGGATTTCGCCGGTTGCCCGGGCGCTGCTCAAGGCCGAGGAAGGCGATGAGGTCGAAGTGCGCGTGCCGAAAGGCATCGACCGGCTGGAGGTTCTGAAGATCGCTTATTGAAACGGCCGGGCGAAACCCCGGCCGTGAAAGAGCAGCGATCGAACGCGTGACTTGCTAATGCGCGGCGCCGTGGCCACCACCGCCACCGTGACCGCCCCCGCCATGACCGCCTCCGCCGCCACCACGGGGCCGTCCGCCACCAGGTCGTCCGCCACCGTGCCAGCCACCGCCGCCGGGCCGTCCGCCGCCGCCGTGCCAGCCGCCGCCACCACCACCGTGCCAACCGGGTCTCGGCCGCCATCCGTGGCGATAGCCAGGCGCATACCCGCCGTGCCAGCGCCAGCCATGCCAACCGACAGGGCCGCCCCAACCGGCACCGTAATTATAGGCATAGCCGCACCAGTACCAGCCAGGGCCATTCCAGCCGTTGTCGTACCAGCAGTAGTTGCGGCCGCCGAAGGCGAAGGCGCCGGCGATACCTGTGAGAAGGCCCGCCGCCACGTCACCGGCATCTTGGGCTTGCACCGGTTCGGAGACAGCGAGCGTACCGGCAACGAAAGGCACGAGCGCGACAAGCGAAAGTTTGGAACGAGGCATAAATCCCCCTTGCTCGATGAAACGAGGCGCAGATCGAACCACGCCGATCTTGACGGGTCAATCTGGCCAACGGCGAAGCATCCTGTGCCAAGTCCGATCTCGGTCCGAAGCAGAGGATGCCGCATGTTCAAAAGATCCGGCATCCTCGCGGTGCATCGCCGCACATCAGTCGACGCTTCAGCCGAGATTAAGTTCCTTGAAGAAGTCATTGCCCTTGTCGTCGATGACGATGAAAGCGGGAAAATCCTTCACTTCGATTCGCCAGATGGCTTCCATGCCAAGCTCTGGATAGGCGAGAACGTCGACCTTGGTGATACAATCCTGCGCCAGCTGCGCTGCGGCGCCGCCGATCGAGCCGAGATAGAAGCCGCCATGTTTGGCGCAGGCCTCGCGTACTTGTGACGAGCGATTGCCTTTCGCGAGCATCACCATCGAACCGCCGGCCGCTTGAAACTGATCGACAAACGAATCCATGCGTCCGGCCGTCGTCGGGCCGAAGGAGCCCGAAGCATAACCTGCCGGCGTCTTCGCTGGGCCGGCGTAATAGACCGGATGGTTCTTAAAATAATCCGGCAGCGGTTCGCCGCGCTCAAGCTTTTCGCGCAGTTTCGCATGCGCGAGATCGCGCGCAACGATCATCGGGCCATTGAGCGAAAGCCGCGTCTTGATCGGATAGCGCGACAAGGTCGCAAGAATCTCGGACATCGGCCGGGTGAGATCGATGTTCACCACATCGCCGCTGAGATCATCCGTGGCAACAGACGGCAGATATTTTGCCGGATCGTGTTCCAGCTCTTCGAGGAAGACGCCGTCCTTGGTGATCTTGCCAAGTGCCTGGCGGTCGGCCGAACAGGAGACGCCAAGGCCGATCGGCAGCGACGCGCCATGTCGCGGCAGCCGGATGACGCGCACGTCATGGCAGAAATATTTGCCGCCGAATTGCGCCCCGACGCCGAGATTTTGCGTCAGTGCAAAAATCTCCTCTTCGAGCGCGCGATCGCGGAAGGCCTGTGCCGCCGCGCTGCCGGTTTCGGGCAGCGTATCGTAATAGCGCGTCGAGGCGAGCTTCACCGTCTTCAAATTGAGCTCGGCCGATGTGCCGCCGATGACGATAGCGAGATGATAGGGCGGACAGGCCGATGTGCCGAGCGTCAAAATCTTTTCTTTGAGGAAGGCGATCAGCCGATCGTGCGTCAACAGCGATGGCGTGCCTTGATACAAAAACGTCTTATTGGCCGAGCCGCCGCCCTTGGCCATGAACAGAAACTTGTAGGCGTCATCGCCATCGCTGAAGATTTCGATCTGCGCCGGCAGATTGGTCTTCGTATTCGTCTCTTCGAACATCGAAAGCGGCGCGAGCTGCGAATAGCGCAGGTTTTTCCTCTCGTAAGCGTTCCAGATGCCTTCGGCGAGCGCGGCCTCGTCATTGCCTTCGGTGAAGACACGGCGGCCCTTCTTGCCCATCACAATCGCGGTGCCGGTGTCCTGGCACATCGGCAGAATGCCGCCGGCGGCGATATTGGCGTTCTTCAAAAGATCGTAAGCGACGAACTTGTCATTGTCGGTCGCTTCCGGATCGTCGAGGATTCTGGCGAGCTGGGCGAGATGGCCGGGCCGCAGCAGATGGTTGATGTCGATCATCGCTGCTTCAGCAAGAAGCCGCAGCGCTTCGGGCTCGACAACGAGCATGTCGCGGGCGCCGAACTTTTCGATGCGCACGCCTTGATCGGTCAATTTACGGTAGGCCGTTTCGTCCTTGGTCGCAGGAAAGATCGGGGCGTAATGAAACGTCATCGCGGCGCTTTCTTCCTTATCCTCGCGCCGGACGGCGCATCGCTTCGGGCTGCTATAGCAACCCGCGGACGCGGCGTCGATTCTGCCGGATTTGCGAAGGCCTTCAAGGCACGAATGCGAAGCTGCGCTTATGCAAGCCGAATTGGGCTTTGAGCTTCGTCGGGGTCAGCCCTTCCTGGCGCAGGGCGCGCAGCGATTTCGCCCGCAGGCTTTTCGACAGTTTTCGGCCGGCGGCGTCGCGCAGCAGCTCGTGGTGATGATAATCCGGCGCCGGCAGATCGAGCAGAATTTGCAGCAAGCGGTGCAGACCCGTCGCCATGAACAGATCTTCGCCACGCACCACATCCGTCACGCCCTGCAGCGCGTCGTCGACGACGACGGCGATGTGATAGCTTGCCGGCACATCCTTGCGCGCGAGGACGGCATCGCCCCAGAGCGCAGGTTCGGCCTTGACGCGGCGCGGTTCGCTGCCGCCGCCGTATTCGCGCCAATCGATCGGTTGATGCACCTCTTTGAGCGCCGCGGCCATGTCGAGACGCCAGGCTGCCGGCTGGCCAGCCTTGAGACGGCGCTGGCGCTCGGCCGACGAAAGCTGCTTGCAGGTGCCGGGGTAGAGCGGCGAATCGTCAGGGTCTCGCGGCCAATCCGGCCGCTCGGAGGTCGCGGCGACGACATCGGCGCGCGAGCAGAAGCAGGGATAGACGAGGCCGCGCCTCTGCAGGCTTGCCAAGGCGTCGCGATAGGCGTCGAAATGCTCGGACTGGCGGCGCACCGGCTGCTGCCATGCGAGACCAAGCCAAGTGAGATCGTCAAGGATCGCCTGCTCGAACTCCGGCCGGCAGCGTTCGAGATCGATATCCTCGATCCGTAACAAGAGCTTGCCGCCGGTGGCCATCGCCATCTCCTGGTTCAGCAGCGCCGAAAAGCCGTGACCGAGATGCAGATAGCCGTTCGGCGACGGGGCGAAGCGAAAGACGCGCGAGATGTAGGATCGGGTCATCGACGGGGTCAACGCTGCGTCAAAAGGCTAGCCGGCCCTGCCGGCGCGCCTGCCCATTATAAAACCACCCGATTAAAAATGGGATGACTGCGCGCTGCGGCAAGGCTTACTCGGCCTTGCCGATTGCGTGACTTTTTGCAAAACGGACAGGTCTCTTCGCTGTGTCCCTGGAATTTCGCATGGCTGCCAGTCTCGACGGTCCCCGGCTTGCGCCCAAAGGGCGAGCCAAGCAGCTCGTCGTCTTCCTCCACGGCTATGGCGCGGACGGCAACGATCTCCTCGCCATCGGCCAGCAATGGCAGGACTTTTTGCCCGATACGGCCTTCGCCGCGCCGCACGCGCCCGAACCCTGCGCGCAGGCGCCGATCGGGCGGCAATGGTTTCCGCTGTCGCTTCGCGACGAAACCGAATTGTGGCCAGGCGTCGTTCGGGCGCAGCCGGTGCTCGATCAATTTCTCGATGCCGAACTCGCCCGCTACGGCCTCGGCGATGACCGGCTGGCGCTTGTCGGCTTCAGCCAAGGCACGATGCTCGCCTTGCACGCCGGGCTCCGGCGCAAGCGGGCTCCGGCGGCGATCCTCGGCTATTCGGGCCTGCTTGCCGGGCCCGAGCATCTGGCCTCGGCGCAAGCCAAGGATGGCAAGGGCAGACCACCGCCGATTCTGCTCGCCCATGGTGATCAAGATGAGGTGATCCCGGTCGATGCCATGTTCATCGCTGCCGAACAATTGGCCGAGGCGGGCATTCCGGTACAATGGCATCTGGCGCTCGGTATCGGCCATGGCATCGACGGCGGCGGCCTCTTGCACGGCGCTCTGTTTCTCGCCAAATCGCTCGGGCTTCCAGCGCCGGCTCCGCGGGGCCTGGGGTGACCGATGCGCGCGAAACTCCTCTTTCTGATCATAATTGTTGCCCTTGCCCCCCATCCCGCCTTTGCCGGATGCGACGCGGACACGATCGAGACGATTTCAGAGGACGGCGATTTGATCGTTCTTCAATCGGGCTTATCGTATGACGTTGATTTGACTGACCAATCCACCGCTGCTCAATGGTCAGAAAATGAAGACGTGTTGGTATGTGACGACAAGATCATCAACAAAGACGAAAACGGCGAGGCTGTGGGTGTCTCGCAGCATTGAGTGAGCTCGCTTGATAAAGCCGCACGTTCCGGTCCGATGCGTTAACCCGGCGCAATGCCGGCAGGGCGGGTGCCAAGTACCGGCTGTAACGGCTGGAGCGCGGGGCTGGTGCGCCGCAGTCCGACGGGCCGGTAAAGCTGCTTCATCGCTTCGACAAAAATGACGCCGGCGCCGGGGAGCGAGAGTTTGGCGCCGATCTTTTCGAACAGCGGCGCCGAGCGCAGCACGATCTTGCCCTCGAAGGGGGCAAAATAGAGCGCCTCGCCCCAATGGGTCGGCGAGAACAGCGCATCGCGCATCAGATCGCGAAGCTGACTGCGCGAATAGGGCTGGCCGTTGCCGAAGGGCGTCGTATCAAGCTGCGCCCAAAGTCCGGCGCGGCGCGGCGCAATCGCCAGCATCCGACCGCCGGGCGTGAGAATTCGCCAAATCTCTCCGAGCAATTCGCGTGGATGTTCGGCAATCTCCAGAGCGTGGATGACCAGCACGCGATCGATGCAAGAATCGGGCAAGGGCAGCATGCCGGTCTCGATCAGCGCCGAGGCGGAAGGACCAGGCTCCGGCCAGTTCACGACGCCTTGCCCCGCCGGCATGAAAGCGAGAACCCGCAAGGCATCGCCGCGGAACATTTCGAGATAGGGCGCAGCATAGCCGATCCCGAGCACCGCCTGGCCGATACAATTGTCGAAGCGCGCCCGGATCGCTTCGCCGAGAAAACGCTCCGTCGCCCGGCCCAAGGGGGAATCGTAAAAGCTGCGCAGATCGACGATATCGAGCGTCATGGGGCTTTCCTCGCACGCCGACCCGGCTCGCGGAAAGGCTTTTTCGCGTTATAAGGTGCGACGGGCGGCTTGGCCGCTGCGGTTAAATGGACGGCGCCGCAAGACAGGTCCAAGAGCTTTGGAACATGAGCCTCGAAATCCATCAGTTTCTCTGCCTAAGCGACAATCTCTGCGTTCTGCTGCATGACGCGGCGACCGGCGCCACAGCCGCGATCGATGCGCCGGATGCGACGCCGATCATCAGCGCGCTCGCCACGAAGGGCTGGGCACTGTCCGACATCCTGCTCACGCATCATCATGCCGACCACATCCAAGGTGTGCCCGGCCTCAAGGCCGTGTTCCCACACGTGCGGGTCAGCGGCCCGGCGCTCGAAGCCGATCAGATCGGCGGCCTCGACCGTGAATTGAGCGAGGGCGACAAGGTTATGATCGGCACGCGCGAGGCGCAGGTGCTCGGCGTGCCGGGCCATACGCGCGGCCACATCGCCTATTGGTTTGCGGCCGACCATTTGCTGTTTGCCGGCGATACGCTGTTCGCAATGGGCTGCGGCCGCGCCTTCGAGGCGCCGCCGGCGGTGCTCTATCGTTCGTTGATGAAGCTCGCCGACCTGCCGCCTGAGACACAGGTCTATTGCGGCCACGAATATACGCTGGCCAATGCCCGCTTTGCGCTCAGCGTCGACCCGGAGAACCAGACCTTGCGCCGCCGGGCCGAGGCGGTCGCCGCGCTGCGTGCCGGAGGCCGATTGACCTTGCCAACGCGGATCGATCTCGAACGCGCAACCAATCCATTTTTGCGCGCCGGCGAAGCCGCAATCCAACGCAGCCTCGGGCTTCAGGATGCGCCGGCAGCGGAGGCCTTTGCCGCTTTGCGCGAGGCTAAAAATCGCGCCTGACGCGGCGCACGCTCATTCCTTCGGCGCCAATTGCTCGAGCCGCTTCTGCATCTCGTCGAGCTGACGTTTCATCTCATCGAGATCGGCCTTGCCCGAGCCTTCGCCTGCGGCGCCCGAAGGCTCCGCTTCAGCCGCAGGCTTCGCTGCGGCAAAAGGCGAGAACATGGTCAGCGCCTGGCTGAACAAGGCCATGTTCTTGCGGGTCTGCTCCTCGAGCGAGCCGAACATCTGCCGGGTCGGCGCCGTGAGCGGCGAAACCCCAAGCGCCGCCTCGAATTGCTCGCGGAATTTGTGCTGATCGCTCGTCAGCTTGTCGATGGTAAATTCGAGATAGCTCGGCACCAGCATCTGGATGCTGTCGCCATAAAAGCGGATGAGCTGGCGCAGGAACGCGATCGGCAGCAGGCTCTGCCCGTTCTTGCCCTCCTGCTCGAATATGATTTGGGTCAACACCGAGCGGGTGATTTCTTCGCCTGTCTTGGCATCATAGACGACGAAGTCCTCGCCCTTCTTCACCATTTCGGCGAGATCTTCGAGCGTCACATAAGCGCTGGTGCCGGTGTTATAGAGGCGACGATTGGCATATTTCTTAATTGTGGTGGGCTGCTTGTCGTTAGCCATGTCGGATAACCACCCCTAGAAAGAGATCAGCATCAAACAAATGTCCGCAAACCGCTGCGCGGACTGCAACATAAGCGTTTTATTGCCGTGCGAAAACCCAAATTGCATCGTCCGAAAGGACGATTGGGGATTTTCTTGACGCCGCCAACCCGGAAATGCTGAGAATGGTTTATGCGGCCGGCGCGTCAGCCGGGCGAAGCTTTGCCCAGGGAGAGTGAGTCATGTCGCGCGAGGTCGTCATCGTAGCTGCGGCGCGGACCGCGGTCGGCGCTTTCAACGGCGCTTTTGCCACGATTCCGGCGCATGAGCTGGGCGCTGCCGCCGTCACCGCTGCGTTGCAGCGCGCCAAAGTCGAGCCAGCCGAAGTCGATGAAGTCATCCTCGGCCAGGTCCTCGGCGCAGGCGAGGGGCAAAACCCGGCGCGCCAAGCGGCGATGAAGGCCGGGGTGCCGAAGGAGAAGACGGCTTTTGGCCTCAATCAGGTGTGCGGTTCCGGGCTGCGTGCCGTCGCGCTCGGCATGCAGCAGATCGCCAGTGACGATGCCAAGATCGTCGTTGCCGGCGGCCAGGAGAGCATGTCGCTGTCGCCGCATGTCGCGCATCTGCGCGCCGGGACCAAGATGGGCGATGTGAAATTCATCGATTCGATGATCAAGGACGGTCTGACCGACGTCTTCAATAATTATCACATGGGCATCACCGCGGAGAACGTCGCCGCCAAATGGCAGATCAGCCGCGAGGAGCAGGATAAATTCGCGCTCGGCTCGCAGAACAAAGCCGAGGCGGCGCAGAAGGCGGGCAAGTTCACTGACGAGATTGCACCCTTCACCGTCTCGACCCGCAAGGGCGATGTCGTCGTCGACAGCGACGAATATATCCGCGCCGGAACGACGCTTGAGGGTCTCACAAAATTGAAGCCGGCCTTCTCGAAGGACGGCACGGTGACGGCCGGCAATGCTTCGGGCCTCAACGATGGCGCCGCGGCGCTCGTTCTGATGAGCGCCGAGGAAGCGCGTGCGCGGGGGCTGACGCCGCTGGCGCGCATCGCCGCCTGGGCAACCGCCGGTGTCGATCCCGCGGTGATGGGTTCGGGCCCCATTCCGGCGACGCGCAAAGCGCTCGATAAGGCCGGCTGGAAGGTCAAAGATCTCGATCTCGTCGAGGCGAACGAGGCGTTCGCGGCGCAGGCCCTCGCCGTCAACAAGGATCTCGGCTGGGATCCCGCCATCGTCAACGTGAACGGCGGCGCGATTGCCATCGGCCATCCGATCGGCGCCTCCGGCGCCCGTATCCTGACCACGCTGCTTTACGAATTGCAGCGCCGCGGCGCCCATAAGGGATTGGCGACCCTGTGCATCGGTGGTGGCATGGGCATTGCTCTCGCGGTGGAGCGCTAAGGCATCGGGCGAAAATTGCCCCGAAGCCTTTGCGTTCGATCAATGTTGTATCCCGCCTAAAGGAGAATGTTCGCGCGTGCTGCAGGGGGCTAAACATTTCTCTCAAAATCCGCTGATAAGCAAAGCGCCGAAGCTGGCGTCGATCTAGGGAAGGAAGCAGATGGCACGCGTGGCGGTGGTGAGCGGCGGCACGCGCGGAATAGGCGCGGCCGTCAGCAAAGCTTTGGCGAAGTCGGGTTATCGCGTTGCGGCGGTCTACGCCGGCAACGATGAGGCGGCGGCCAAATTCAAGAGCGAAACGAGCATTCCCGTTTACAAATGGGATGTGTCGGACTGCGAAGCTTGCGCGAGCGGCCTCAGTAAGGTCACGGCCGATCTCGGGCCGGTCGAGGTTCTCATCAACAATGCCGGCATCACCCGCGACGCGATGCTTCATAAGATGAAGCCCGAGCAATGGTACGGCGTCATCAATACCAATCTCAATTCGCTGTTCAATATGACCCGGCCGGTGATCGAGGGCATGCGCGAGCGCGGCTTCGGCCGTATCGTCAACATCTCGTCGATCAATGGATTAAAGGGCCAGATGGGGCAGACGAATTATGCCGCCTCGAAGGCTGGCGACATCGGCTTCACCAAGTCGTTGGCGCAGGAGAATGCCAAGAAGGGCATTACCGTCAACGTCATCGCCCCGGGCTATATCGCAACCGAAATGGTACAGGCGATTCCGAAGGACGTCCTGGAGAAGACCATCCTGCCGCAAATTCCCGTCGGCCGCCTCGGCAAGGTCGAAGAGATCGCGCGCTGCGTCCTTTTTCTCGTCTCGGATGACGCCGGTTTCATCACCGGCGCGACGCTTTCGGTCAACGGCGGCCAGTTCATGGCCTGACCGTTCCATGAACGGCGAAGCGGCGGACCTTATTCTTCCGCCGACTTCTGCTTCAGCACCTGCCGGCCACCATACATGCCGGTCTTGAGATCGATGTGATGCGGCCGGCGCAATTCACCGGAATCCTTATCCTCGACATAGGTCGGCGCCTTCAGCGCGTCGGCAGAACGGCGGAAGCCGCGCTTCATCGGGGAGGTTTTCCGCTTCGGGACAGCCATCGTCAGCTCCAGAAATAATAAGGCCGGCAAGCTGCCGGCGAATGGGTTGAGGGGCTGATACACGCAATCGGGCGTTCTGGCTATCCAAAAATCGCCGCATCTCCACGCCCGATCCGCCGGGAGAGATAAAATACCATAAAATCAATATTTTGCTCCTTTCGCCGGGCATTCATTTTACGCAAGTAAGATTGGTCTCGCCGGCATGGATGCGGTCTTCGACGATGCGGGCGTGGATGAGGACATGGCGGTTCGGCCTGAGCACGTTGCGGCGGTGCGGGTCGGGCAGGACGGCCGCCATCAGCGCCGCCTGGCGTAGCGTGAGGTCGGCCGCAGGCTCGTGGAAATAGAAGCGGGCCGCCGCCTCGGCGCCGAAAATGCCATCGCCCCATTCGGCAATATTCAAATAGATCTGCAGAATGCGCCGCTTCGGCCAGACGAAATCGAGGACCAGGGCGAGCGGAATTTCCAGCGCCTTGCGGATGTAGGAATGGCCCGGCCAGAGGAAGACGTTCTTGGCCACCTGCATGGTGATGGTCGAGGCGCCGCGCGAGGGGCCGCCGATGCCGCTTTCGTCGATCACCTCGCGCATGGCGCCCCAATCGACGCCGTGGTGATGGCAGAAATGCGCGTCCTCCGAAGTGACCACGGCGGCGCGCAGGGCCTCGGACATGCGGCCAAGCGGAACGGAGTCCTGATCGATCTTCTCATGCAGCAGCATCCGCCCGAGCATCAGGGTCGAGATCGGATTGATGAAGCGGAAGGTGACGATCAGGCCCGCAAGCAGCAAGACGAGCAGCAGGATGAGCCGCAGGCTCCACCGCAGGGCGGTGCGAAGCGTCTGTAAAAGCCGAGCGTTTCGGGCCATCCGCGAGCCTTGACCGATCTTCCGCGATGGGGCAAGCGGAACGCCGAAATCGGTTTAAGGCAGGGGATTATGGCGGAAACGGCGGCACAGGAGTTTCAGGCGCGGCTCGGGCAGGTGGCCGAGGCCACCGAGCACATGCTGGACCGCTTGCTGTCGGACAAAGCGCTGCCCGGCGAAACCGTCCGTCCGGCGCATTTTCTTGGCGCCGTCCGCTATGCGAGCCTTGGCGGCGGCAAACGGCTGCGGCCGTTTCTGCTCGTCGAAAGCGCACGGCTTTTCGGCATCGAGACCGAGGGGGTCTTGCGGGCCGGCGCGGCGCTCGAGATGATCCATTGTTATTCGCTGGTGCATGACGATCTGCCGGCGCTCGACAATGACGATCTGCGCCGCGGCCGCCCGACGACGCACAAGGCTTATGACGAGGCGACCGCTATTCTCGTCGGCGACGCGCTGCTCACTTACGCCTTCGACGTGACGGCCGATCCTGCGACCGATCCGGACCCGGCGATCCGCGCCGCACTGGTCTTGGCGCTGGCCCGTGCCGCCGGCATCGGCAATATGGTCGGCGGCCAAGTCATGGACCTCGAAGCGGAAGTCTCGCAAAAGCCGCATACTGCGGAACATGTGATTCAGCTGCAATCGATGAAGACCGGCGCGCTGCTGCATTATGCGGTCGAGGCGGGTGCGATCTTTGCCCGTGCCGACGACAAAGCACGCGCGGCCTTGTCGCGCTATGGCAGGGCGCTCGGCGCCGCCTTTCAGGTGGCCGACGATATTCTCGATGTCGAGGCCGACGAGGCGGCGCTCGGCAAGCGCGCCGGCAAGGATGCGGACCGCAACAAGGCGACGCTTGTCGCCGCCTTGGGGCTCGATGCGGCACGCAAGCGCCGCGATGCCTTGGCGCAGGAGGCGATCAGCGCGCTCGACCCGTTCCCGCAGCACCGGGCGGCTATCCTGAAGGAAGCGGCACGCTTCGCCGTGGCGCGCAAAAATTGAGCGAGGCGCCGGTGTCCCCGCGGCGTCGTCGTCGCCGCCTGATCTGGCCTTTTCGCGTCGTCCAGGCACGGCCGCGCCTGTTCATCTGCCTGCTGCTTGGCGTGGTCGTGGGCCTTGCGCTGCCAAACGATATTCGCACCATCACCCGGGTTCTGCTCGGCTGGAACGCCGGGGTTTTTATTTATTTCATCGCCGTCGGCATGATGGTTGCCTCCGCCAACGAGCATTCGATCGCGCGCCGCGCGGCGGCACAGGACGACGGCCGTTTCAGTATTCTGTTCTTGACGATCTTTGCTGCAACGGCGGCCTTCGGCGCGATCTTCTATCAATTGCTGCTGGTCAAGGATGTACACGGCCTGCAGCGCGCCTTTCATCTCATTCTCGCTGCGGCGACGGTGCTAAGCGCCTGGACTTTCATCCATGTGATGTTCGCGCTGCACTATGCCAATGAATGTTTTGCGGAGCGCGAGACGAAAACCTCGCCGGCGGCAAAAGCGCGTGGCGGGCTTCGCTTCCCCGGTGATCAGCAGCCCGACTATCTTGATTTCTTCTATTTTTCCTTCGTGATCGGCGTTGCCTGCGCGACTGCCGACGTGAACATCACGTCGCGGATTATGCGCCGCACGGCGACGATCCACAGCATCGTCGCCTTCTTCTTCAACAGCGCCGTGCTGGCACTGACGATCAATATCGCAGCGGGGCTGGTTTAAGAGCCGGTCTTCAAGCGTCGAACGTTGAAATTGAATCGCGCGGCGCTTTCACGTCGTTCTCATCGCATCGGACTTGTCCGAAACCGCTTCGCACTTTTCGGTCCGATGCTTTATCGCTGCGTATAAGGATGGCCGAACGGAAAGCCGGAATCGTCGTCCTCGTCATCTCCGGCCGGGCCGTAATAACCGGCAAAGAACGGTGAGCCGACGCCGTCGACGGGATTGTAGACGCCGTAGCTATAGGCCGATTCGGGTGTCGGCATTTCCCAGCTATAGTTTTCGACAGCCTGGTCGCGCGCCGCCGCAATGACCGGCGGGACGGCCCAAGGCGGCGGCGCGTTGCGCATATGATAGCGCCAAGCCCCGACGCGATATTGATAGGGCAGCGGATAGAAGCCGACGCCGCCATGGGGGTCGCCGACGAGCTCCTGATAATGCCCCTGTCTCGAATAGACCTTGCCCGGCTGCATCACGCCGACCGACATGCCGCCGATCGTGCGGTAATGGCTGTAGTGCGCCGCGTGGTGATGGTGCCTGGCGGCGGCCTGAGCGCCGGCCGAGCCGAAGGCGAGCGCGAGCGCGCCCGCGAAAGTCAAAGAAGCCCAGCCCTTGCGCATTGCTTGATCTCCCTGCAGCCTGAGATCGGCTGCTCCGTGCCGCAACACTTGCCGTTGAGCTTTAATATAGTCTTCCGAATCGCTCTGCGGTCCTTGCGGGCGATCAAAAGACCGTCAGTTGCGCAAAAAGTGCGCAAAAACATTCAATCGAATTTTAAAGAAACGCCGCCTATTCCCGCGGCGTCTTATTACGCCGCGTTTTATTCTGCGGCGTCTTGGGCGTTCCCGAAGCGGTGTTCGATATAATCCTGCACCATGGCCTTGAACTCGGCGGCGATGCCTTCGCCGCGGAGCGTGACCGCCTTCTTGCCGTCGATGAAGACGGGCGCCGCCGGCGTCTCGCCGGTACCGGGTAGGGAGATTCCGATGTCGGCATGTTTGGATTCGCCCGGGCCGTTGACGATGCAGCCCATCACCGCGACGTTGAGCGTCTCGACGCCCGGATAGCGGGTCTTCCAGCCGGGCATTTCATCGCGGATATAGGCTTGGATGTCGCGCGCCAGTTCCTGGAAAACGGTCGAAGTCGTGCGGCCGCAGCCGGGGCAGGCGGCGACGAGCGGCACGAAGGTGCGAAAGCCCATCGTCTGAAGAATTTCCTGACCGACTTTGACCTCGAGCGTGCGGTCGCCGCCCGGCTCCGGCGTCAGCGAGATGCGGATCGTGTCGCCGATGCCCTGCTGGAGCAGGACGCCCAAAGCGGCGGAGGAGGCAACAATGCCTTTCGAGCCCATGCCCGCCTCGGTAAGGCCGAGGTGGATGGCATAATCGCTGCGCGCGGCGACCATGCGGTAGACCGTGATCAGGTCCTGAACGTTGGAGACCTTGGCCGAGAGGATGATGCGGTCGCGGCCGAGACCCAGCTCTTCGGCGCGCGCGGCGGAGAGCAGCGCCGACTGCACCATCGCCTCGCGGGTGACGGCGCTGGCGTCGAGCGGAGCCGGGGAATTGGCATTCTCGTCCATCAGGCGTGTGAGCAGCTCCTGGTCGAGCGAGCCCCAATTGGCGCCGATGCGAACCGCCTTGCCGTTCTTGATCGCGCATTCGATCATCGCGGCGAATTGCGTGTCGCGCTTGTCCTTGAAGCCGACGTTGCCGGGATTGATGCGATATTTGGCCAGCGCCTCGGCACAGGCCGGATGATCGGCGAGCAGTTTGTGGCCGATGTAATGGAAGTCGCCGATAAGCGGCACGTCGATGCCCATCCGGTCGAGTTTTTCGCGGATATGGGGCACCGCCGCCGCGGCTTCGTCGCGGTCGACGGTGATGCGGACGAGTTCCGAGCCGGCGCGGGCGAGGTCGGCGACCTGCTTGACGGTTGAATCAACGTCGGCCGTATCGGTATTGGTCATCGACTGGACGATGATCGGGCCGCCACCGCCGACCGTGATCGCGCCTTTGCCCGAGCCGACCTTGACGCCGACCGAACGGCGGCGCGGGGCTGGGCCGCTGGCGAGCACGGTGGACGGATCGATCGCGCGTGTCAGTGTCTCAGACATGGAAACCTTCTTCTTTGGTGCCCGGCGGGGCAACGCTTTAAGCAGCCTCTCAGCATGACCGCGTCATGACGGCAATTGCCGGGAGTGGTGCTTAAAATTGCCGCAGCCGTCAAGCGGTGCATGCGCCTGTTCCTTGGCTCAAGCCTGCGCCCCCTTATTGCCGCACGATCGGCAAAGTCCTGTAATCTCAAGGATTTGATTGTGCGGCGCGAAGCCCGATTCGATGCCCAAAGCGGCAATTTCCCGGTGCAGCGGCTTCGACGTCGCCTCGCTCACCGATCCGCAGGTTTCGCAGATCAGGAAAACCACTGGCTCTTCGTGCCGATGGCCGTGGGGGCAAGCCAGAAAAGCGTTGCGCGAGGCGAGGCGGTGGACGAGCCCGCTTTCGAGCAGGAAATCAAGGGCCCGATAGACGGAAATGGGCGCCGGATGCTTGCCGGTCGCGGCGGCGATCTTTTCGATCATATCATAGGCGCCGAGCGGGCGGCCCTCTTCGGTCAGGATTTCGAGCACGCGGCGGCGGCCGGGCGTGAGTTTCGTGCCCTCGCGGCGACAAAGATCCTCGGCATTGGCCAAAGCACTGCGCAGAGCGGCGACGGTGAGGGCTTTTTTCGGCCGCGACGGCGGCACGCGCGATGCAGTCATGTTTCCATTATATCCGCCTGCGATCACAAAGGCGACAGCCGTCACCTTTCGGCCCGCTTCCCGCTTGCCTAATGTGCCGGCTGAGATCGCGATGCCGCCGGCGCGGCCCATACTCGAGGAGTTATGTATGACGCTCAAGACACGCAATGCCATCGTCACGGGCTCGACCAGCGGCATCGGCCTCGCCATCGCCCGGGGCCTGGCCGCGGAAGGCGCCAATGTCGTCATCAACGGCTTCGGCGATGCCGACGCGATCGAAAAGGAGCGCAAAGCCATTGAAAAGGATTTCGGCGTCAAGTCGATCTATTCGCCGGCCGACGGCACCAAGCCCGACGCGGTGCGCGGCATGGTGAAACAGGCCGAGGCCGATCTCGGCAGCGTCGACATCCTCATCAACAATGCCGGCATTCAGCATGTCGATCCGATCGAAAACTTTCCGGTCGAACTTTGGGACAAGATCATCGCGCTCAATCTTTCGGCCGCCTTTCACGCGATCGCCGCCGCCATCCCCGGCATGAAGGCGCGCAAATGGGGCCGCATCATCTCGACCGCCTCGGCCCATTCGAAAGTCGCTTCGCCGTTCAAATCGGCCTATGTCTCGGCCAAACACGGCATTGACGGCCTCACCAAGACGGCGGCGCTGGAACTCGCGACATTCGGCGTTACGGTCAATTGCATTTCGCCCGGCTATGTCTGGACGCCGCTCGTCGAAAAGCAGATTCCGGATACGATGAAGGCGCGCAACCTGACTCGCGAACAAGTCATCCAGGACGTGCTGCTGAAAGCGCAGCCGACGAAGGAATTCGTGACCGTCGATCAGGTCGCCGCGCTTGCGGTCTTCCTGTGTTCGGACGCTGCGGCTCAGATCACCGGCGCCAATCTTTCGATCGATGGCGGCTGGACCGCCGAATAAGCTTGAGAGGGGAGCCGGCGCGCATGAGCGAACGCAAGAAAGTCAATCTCGCCCTGCAAGGCGGCGGCTCGCATGGCGCATTCACCTGGGGCGTCCTCGATTATCTGCTCGAGGACGGCCGGCTCGACATTGCTGCGGTGAGCGGCACCAGCGCCGGGGCGATGAACGCGGTCGTCCTTGCCGAAGGCTGGCTTGAAAACGGCCGGGAGGGCGCACGCGAAAAACTCAAGCAGTTCTGGCACGCGATCTCGACGGAAAATGCATTATCGCCGGCGCAAGCAAGATTTTTCGATCTGTTTTTCGGGCCGCAGACGCTAGGGGGCCAGTTTTCGTCTCTATGGAGCGATTTCTTCACCCATTTCGCCAGCCCCTATCAATTCAATCCGCTCGATGTGAACCCGCTGCGCGACTATCTCAACGAGGCCATCGATTTCGAAAAGGTGCGCGCCTTCGATGAATTCAAGATTCTCATTGCCGCTACCAATGTGCACACCGGCAAGATCAAGGTTTTCAAGGGCGGCGAACTGACCGCCGATCATGTCATGGCCTCGGCGACCTTGCCGACGCTGTTCCGGACCGTCGTCATCGATGGCGAGCCCTATTGGGACGGTGGCTATATGGGCAATCCAGCCTTGTTTCCCTTCTTCTATGCCTCGGACACGCCGGACATTGTCATCGTCCAGATCAATCCGATTGTGCGGCGTTCGATTCCACGCAGCGCACGGGAGATTCAAAATCGCCTCGACGAGATCACCTTCAACGGCGCGCTGATGGGCGAATTGCGGGCGATCGATTTCGTCGTGCGCCTGATCGACGCCGGCAAGCTGTCCGTCGACGATTATGTCCGGCCGCTGGTCCATCGGATCGATGGCTGCGACCTCTTGAGCCCCTATGATGCGGGGACGAAGCTCGATGCGAGCTGGCAGCTCATCAGCGCGCTTTTCGAGTTCGGCCGCACCGCGGCCAAACATTGGCTCGACGAAACCTATAGCCATATCGGCGAGAAGAGCACGCTCGATCTGCGCATGGCTTATTCATGAGGGCGCCTGTGGCAGAGCCGGATTATGCCGTCGTCTTGACGGCTTGCAGTGCCGACATGGCGCCGCGGATTGCCGAAGCGCTCGTCGCCGCAAGACTCGCCGGCTGCGTGCAGCGCATGCCGATCGAAAGCACCTATCGCTGGAAGGGCGAAATCGAGACGGCGTACGAAACCTTGCTGCTGATCAAGATCAGGGCCGCCGATTATGCGGCAGTCGAACAAGCCATCCGGGCGCTGCACGATTACGACGTGCCGGAGATCATCGCGGTACCGGTTGCGCAAGGATTTGCCGGCTATTTGTCCTGGCTCGACGAAGTCACGCAGCGCTCATAGGAGCGGCAGACCTAAAGAACGGAGCGGGCGATCAGCCGTTCGGCGTCGTCGATGGCCTGCGGCGTGCCGACATGCAGCCAGATCCCGTCGAGGCGCAGGCCGTGCAAACGGCCGTGTTCCGCCGCGTTAAGGAAATAAGGCAGCAACCGGAATGGGCCGTCCGGAGCATCAGCGAAAAGCTCCGGCTTGATGATACCGACGCCCGTATAAACGAAAGGCGCGACGCGGCGTTCCTCGCGCTTGGCCAGCCGACCGAAGCCGTCCATGACGAAATCGCCAGGCCAATCGACGCCGGAACTCGTCGCCGTGGCAGCAACGAGAAGCAGCACGTCCATCTCCTCCGGATTCCAGGCGGCCGCCAGGCGTTCGAGATTGGGCTTGGCGCCTTCGACCCAGAAGGCATCTGTATTGCAGAGAAAAAAGGGTGCGTCGCCAAGAAGCGGCAGGGCCTTTTTGATGGCGCCGCCCTGGTCGAGCAGCCGGTCGCGCTCGTCCGAAATGACGATCCGCGGCGCGCTGCGGCCGGCGAGATGCGCTTCGATCCGATCGGCGAGATGATGCACATTGACGATGGCGGTGCCGAGACCGGCTGCGGCGAAACGATCAAGCAGATGATCGATCATCGGCTTGCCGCCGACTTTGATGAGCGGTTTCGGAACCGTCTCGGTCAATGGCCGCATCCGCATGCCAAGGCCCGCGGCAAAGACCATCGCTTTATCCGGCATGAAAGCTTTCGTCGGCAAAGTGAACTCGCGGCCAACCCCGTCGCACCCGGTGGCGGGCGCGGTTTGCATTCAGGCGCCTCTTTTGAGGATCTGAGGCAGGTGGGTCTCATACCAGCCCTTGAGACCAGACAACAAGGGATGCGCCAAATCCTTAGCTAAATTTTCCTCAATGCGAGGCAGATGGACGAGGTATTGCGGCTTGTGGTCGCGCTTATCGAGGCGCGCAAAAATGCCGAGAATTTTCGTCGCCCGCTGGGCTCCCAGCACCGCATAGGCCCGGGCAAAGGCCGCCATATCGAATGTCGCGTCGGCGATGCGGCGCAATTGCGCATAATGGCCGAGCAGTTTCAATTCCACCTCCGGTGGCACGTCGACCCGCGCATCCTGCAGCAGCGACACAACGTCATAGGCCGGATGGCCGAGCACGCAATCCTGGAAATCGATGAGGCCAACCCGGGCGCTGCCCTGGCGCTCGGCCAGCCAAAGGATGTTCGGCGAATGGAAATCGCGCAGCGTCCAGGTCTGCGGCCCGGAGACGACCTCGCGCAACGCGTGCCGCCAGAGATTGACGAAACTTGCCTTGGCGCCCGAGGTCAAAGAAGCTTTGGCGACATGCGGCGCATACCAATCGACGAGCAACTCGGTCTCGATCGACAGCGCATCGACGTCGTAAGGCGGGATGCGATAGGTGTTTTCTTCGTCGATCGGCAGCGTGTCCGGCAGGCTGAGGTGATGCAGCCGCGCGAGCAGCGCGACGGATTCGGCGTAACGCTCAGGGATGATTGCGCCCGCCTCGGTGACGCCGGCATTGCCGAAATCCTCGATGACGGCAATGCCGACATCGAGATCGGCGGCGTAGATCTCGGGCGCCGAGAACCCTTCGGCGCGCAGACCTTTGTCGATGGCGACATAGGGCCTGATGTTTTCGGCGAGATGGGCCAGCGTGCCATAGGATTTGCCGAAGCGGATCGGCGGCCCATCGGCACGCGGCGGCGCGATCATCAGCACCGCCGTCGTACCGTCCGGTTTGACGAGCTTTTCGTAAGCGCGGGTCGAGGCATCGCCCTGCATGAACTGACGTTCGGCATCGGCGAAGCCTGATTGGGCCAGAACGTTATGGATCGCGCGGGCGATATCGAGGCGCGATGCGAAACGGCCCGTGCCAGTCAAAGTGGCGGTGCGGAAGCCCGCATCTTGCGCAGGATCGAGCGCGAGCCTGACGTCCAGCCGGTCGGCTTCGAGGCGGCCGGCAGCGCGTTCGGGCCATTCGACGAGGACGAGTGCGCCTTCGCTGGCTTCGTCCCAGCCGAGCTCGTCCAGTTCCGATGGCGCCCGGATGCGGTAGAAATCGGCATGGACGATGGGAAAGTCCGTGGCATCGTAGATCTGCATCAAGGTGAAGGTCGGACTCGGCACCTCGAGATCTGCGTCGCCGGTCAGGCTGCGGATCAAGGCGCGCGCAAAGGCGGTCTTGCCGGCACCGAGCTCGCCGCTCAGCGTCACGAGATCGCCCGGCCGCAGCCAATGGGCGAGTTCGATGGCGAGCATCGCCGTCGCCGCTTCATCGGAAAGCGCGAGGCGCCAGGTCGCGGTCTGTGCCCACTGCGGCGAAGAAGCCGCCATCGCCTAATTCCCTTTCACCGAAAACGCCGCCGTCATCGCCTCACGTCTTTCCTCATATCCGATCCGATACCAATGTTTTTGTCCATCCCGGCTTCGACTAACTCTTGAGCCGGTCGGGAAAGATGCAGCTCACGACCGTGCCCCGCTCCGGCGCTGAATCGATCTCGACAAAGCCGCCGTGCAGTTCGACGAGCGCGCGCACGATCGAAAGGCCGAGACCGACGCCGCGGTGGCGGGAGCCGAGGCTGTCCGTCTTGAAACGCTTGAAGACGTCGTCGATCACATCCGGCGGAATACCGCGTCCCTGGTCGCTGACTTTGAGAATGATTGCTTCGCCGCGGCGGGAAGCTGAGAGCACGATCGTCTGGCCCGGCTCCGAGAAGCCGATGGCGTTCGACAAAAGATTGAACAGGATCTGGCGGATGCGCTGCCCGTCGGCAACGAAGGTGCCGATGTCGTTCGACGCCTCGATCTTCAGATGGATCGAGGATTCGGCGAGCCGGTCTTGGACGCCTTGCGCCGCCAAGCCGATTGTTTCGCGGATGTCGATCTTTTCGGGATTGAGTTCCAGCGCGTCGGCGTCGATCGAGGCGAGATCGAGGATGTTGTCGATAATGGCGAGCAATGCCGACGACGAGGTTGTGACATAGCCCGCATATTGCCGCTGCTTTTCATTCAGCGGGCCGGTCGCGGGATCGCTCAGAAGTTCGATGAAGCCGATGATATTGGTGAGCGGCGAACGCAGTTCGTAGGAGACATGATGGACGAAGTCGTTGCGAAGTCTTTCGGCATCCATCAGCGCCTTGTTGCGCTCCGTGAGCGCGCGCTCGACGTTCACGCTCGCCGTCGTGTCGGTGAAGGTGAGCAGTGTCGCGCCATCCGGCAACGGCTGCGCCGCGAGATCGAGTACGGCGCCGTCGCGGCACGAGATGCGGCCTTGATAGACGCGGCGCTGATCGCCAAGGCCGGTGACAACGCTGCGGATCTCGCCAAAGGCCGGATCGTCCGGGCCGAAGATCGTACAAAGCGTGCCGAGGCGGTCGATATGCGGCTTGTCTTGCAGCGCCACCGCATCGAGCTGCAAAAGCTGCGCGAAAGCCGGATTGAAGAAATTGAGCCGCCCGTCGGTGCCGAAAACGGCGACGCCCTCTTTCAGCGTATCGAGCGTCTCGCTCTGCACCCGCATCAAGGCGTTGAAGCGCGATTCGAGATGGAAGCGCTCGGTCACGTCGTCGAAGAGATAGGTGACGCCGCCCTGCGGATTGGGATTGATGACGACGCGCAGCGTCCGGCCGTCCGGCAAGTACCAGACCTGTTCGCTCGTCTCGAGCGCTTGGTAGGCCGACAACAGGCCGTCCTTCCAAGCGCGGAAGTCGGCTTGTTCGGGCAGGAGCCGTCCGGCGCGCAGCCGGTCGAGGATTTCGGAATCCGACGGATTTTCCTCGAGGAAGGCGGGCGGCAGCGACCAGAGCTGGCGGTAGGCGGAATTGTGGAAGACAAGCCTTTTGCGGCGATCGAAAATGGCGACCGCCGTCGAAAGCTGGTCGAGCGTCGCCGCATGCGCATTCGACTGCCGCTCCATGTCGGTGCGCATCGCTTCGATCTGCGAAACGTCGGTGGCAAGCCCGGCCGAACCCATGGAGACCGGCACTTCGACAATGTCGAGCAGGCGGCGTTGGCCCGCCGCAACCGCCGCGGCGCGGGCGCGCCAGATGGTGCCGCCCCTGCGCGCCTCGATCGACTGGTCGCGCGTCGTGCGTTCGAGAAGCTCAGTGCCGCGCAGCAGCGCGTCGGGCGCATCCTTCGCCTCGACGGCGTGGACGTAAGCGGCATTGACCCAGGTGAGCTTCTCGCCGCGGTCGCGCAGCCAGACAGGATAGCTCGTCGAATCGAGCAGGGCATGCAGAGCGTCAAGCTCGCTGAAGGCGCGCAGCAGCCGTTCGCGCAGCCGCGTGGCCTCCAGCCGGTCGCCGGACACGTCACGAATGCGCATGATGGCGCGGCCGCTCACCGCGCGGCCATCGAGTTCGAGCGTGCGCCCGGCCAGGCTATCGACGATGAAATGAAAGGCCTCGCCGCGCGTGCGCAACTTTTCGACGCAGGCATCGAGCAATTGGGCAGAGTCCGGCGGCAGCCAGGAGCCGAAGCCGAGGATGCGGCGGGCGATCGGCTGGTCGGTAACGAGGCTGAGATCGCCCTCGATCTCCGCTTCGTTGCCGGGGCCGCCCCAGGCGACGATGATCTGCGGCTCGGCGGCGAGAAAAACCAAAGCGCGGTCGAGGCTGGCGCGCAGATTGTTCAATTCGAGCGTATAGGCGGCGTCCTGCTTGGTCCATTTGCGGGTTTCGCGCAGATGCAGCAGCGCCGTGACCACCGAAAACATCACCAGCCCGACGATGAGCGACAGGCCGACGATATCCTGGCTGGCGCGCATGTGTTCGAGCACCAGCCCCGGATAGCTCGGCTCGGCCTGCGCCGTCGCCGCAAGCGCAGACAGCGCCAGGGCCATTGCCGGCCGAAGCGGCAAAAGCCAAGCCATGTGCGAATGTCGCGCGCTTGAGCCGTCCCGCCGCCGTGCTCGTTCGCCCATTCCCCGACCTCTTAACGGCCCGCGGACGCGGCGCCTTCGAGAATCGCTGTCATCCAGCCCGAATCACCTATTTACAGCATGTCGCGGCGGCGCGGGCCGGCGAAGCCTAGTCTTTACAGCAAAAAGTCTTGCCGGAAATTTGTCGTGAGCGCCGGCCCTGAGGCGCGACCGGCGCGGCACGCTGGCGTCAATAACGATATTGCTCGGGCTTGAACGGGCCGTGCTGCGGCACGCCGATGTAAGCGGCTTGCTCCGGCGTGAGCTTGGTCAGATGCGCGCCGACCTTGGCAAGGTGGAGCGAGGCGACCTTCTCGTCGAGATGCTTCGGCAAAGTGTAGACCTCGCGTTGATATTGACCTTGCTTGGTCCAAAGCTCCATCTGCGCCAAGGTCTGATTGGTGAAGGACGCCGACATGACAAAAGAGGGGTGGCCCATCGCATTGCCGAGATTGACGAGCCGGCCCTCGGACAGAAGGATGATGCGCTTGCCGTTGGGAAATTCGATTTCGTCCACCTGCGGCTTGACGTTGTTCCATTTGAAATTGCGCAAGGCCGCAACCTGGATCTCGGAGTCGAAGTGCCCGATGTTGCAGACGATGGCGCGGTCTTTCATCTCGCGCATATGTTCGAGGCGGATGACATCGATATTGCCGGTGCAGGTGACGAAAATATCGGCGCGCGGCGCGGCCTCTTCCATCGTCGCGACTTCGTAGCCTTCCATCGCCGCCTGCAAAGCGCAGATCGGATCGACCTCCGAGACGATCACGCGGCAGCCGGCGTTGCGCAGCGATGCGGCTGAGCCTTTGCCGACGTCGCCGAAGCCCGCGACCATTGCGATCTTGCCGGCCATCATCACGTCGGTGCCGCGGCGGATGCCGTCGACGAGCGATTCGCGGCAGCCGTAGAGATTGTCGAATTTCGACTTGGTGACGGAATCATTGACGTTGATCGCCGGCCAGAGGAGCTTGCCCTCTTTCTGCATGATGTAGAGGCGATGCACGCCGGTCGTCGTCTCCTCGCTGACGCCCTTGATGCCGGCGGCGATGCGGCCGTACCAGCCGGGGCTCTCCTTCAGCCGGCGCTTGATCGCGGCAAAGAGAACTTCTTCTTCCTCATTGGTCGCCTTGTCGAGGAAGGCCATATCGCCGGCCTCTGCACGCACGCCGAGATGAATGAGCAGGGTGGCGTCGCCGCCATCGTCGAGAACGAGATTCGGTCCGCCGCCATCACCCCATTCGAAAATGCGGTGGGTATAGTCCCAATAATCGACGAGGCTTTCACCTTTGCGGGCGAAGACCGGAATGCCGGTGGCGGCGATCGCCGCGGCGGCATGGTCCTGCGTCGAATAAATATTGCAGGAGGCCCAGCGGATATCGGCGCCGAGCGCCTTCAAGGTCTCGATCAGGACGGCCGTCTGCACCGTCATGTGCAGGGAACCGGCGATGCGCGCGCCGGCCAGCGGCTGCGCGGCGCCATATTCGGCGCGCGTCGCCATCAGGCCCGGCATTTCCGTCTCGGCGATGTCGATCTCCTTGCGGCCCCAGGCGGCAAGCCCCAAATCTGTAATGGCGTGGTCGGCGGTCGGGTGGGTCATGAGCGCTCCTCGAAAATCGGCGCGGGTCTAGCGCAAAGACGGGTTTAACGCAATAAAGATATAAACAAGTCTTTATATGAACCGGGCCGGGCTACTCCGGGTTTAGGACGGTTCTTAAATGAGGCTCAGGGGTTGATCCGCTGGCACGGTTTTTGTTAAACTTTTGGCTTGCATAGGGGTTTAGGGACGATGGGACTTGTCGCACGCGAATTGGTTTCGGGGCCGGGGATCAGCACGGGGCAGATCCGCCCGATGCTGGAAAAATACGGCCTGCGCGCCACGCGGCAACGGCTAGGCCTTGCTAAGCTGCTGTTCAGCAAGGGTAATCGTCATATTACCGCGGATGTGCTCGCAGCCGAAGCGCATGACGCGCGGATGTTCGCGTCGCTCGCCACCGTCTATAATGTGCTCAATCTCTTCGCCGAGGTCGGTCTCGTCCGTAGTTTTACGGTCGAGGGCGGCAAGACGATTTTCGATACCAACACGACCGATCACTGCCATTATTTCTATGAAGATACCGGCCGCGTGACGGATATCGCGGCCAATAATCTCAATATCGCGAGCCAGTTTACGCCGCCCGAGGGCTACGAGATCGCCAAGGTCGATGTCGTCGTCCGGCTGCGGCCGCGTCGCGACGGCCTGGCGACGGCCAAGCCGGTCGATCCAGAGTCCTAATTTCCGTCCTCTAAGGCTGCGCAGCCGCTCTGCGCCGCAACGTGCGGCCAAGCAGGAGCGCCGCTTTGGCATTTAGCGCGCCGACCTCGCCGCCGAAGCCGAACCAGCGGCGCGGATTCTTCCTCTCGTTCTCGACGAGATGCGCGGCGACTGCGATCAGCACGGCGGGTTCGGCCGCGGCAAGGCCCGGATAGAGAATTTCGAGTTGCATCGGTCGGCGTGCATACTCCCGCGCCCGGCATTTCAGCATATAGGCGGCGGTGCGGCGGGCCTGGGCGCGCAAAGCTTCGGCGGGATCGTGAGGGCTGAGAGAAAGCATGGGCGTCTCCGGTAAGAAGACGCATTATAATAGGTAATTATACCTAATATAGGTATTATTACCTTACAAACTCCGCTCTTTTCTGGATAGGATCCGCTGCCATTGTCCGGCCCGCACAACCGCCTGGATGGCTGCGGCCCAGGCGATCTGGACGCCGCGGATCGGCGCGGCATTGTGGCTTTCGAGATCATACGTGCCGGCGACGGCGCCGCGCCGCACGCGCTTCAAATAGCGCCGCCCGTCCTGCGTACGCACGGCGGCCTCGCGGCCGACAACCGTCTCGGCATCCTCGCTCTGCTGTCCGCAGATGATCACGTCGCCGGAATCATAGCGCGGCCACATGCTTTCGCCCTCGACTTCAAAGGCGACCGTATCCGCCGGGATCGAGAAAGGCACGCTGATCTCGTAGAGGCCATCCTCAGGAATTTGCTCATATTCCGGCAAGATCTCGGCGCCGGCGCCGATCCTGCCGACGACCTTGACCTGATTGCCCGCGCCGGGATCGCCGATGCCTTCGAGAAGCCAGGCGGCGCTCGTCTTGAGCACGGGCGCAAGCGCGGCCAGTGTTTCGGTGGTGATGCCGCGCCGGTCGCCGTTTTTGACCGCGCGCTTCAAATTGCGGATCGCATCCGGCTTCTTGGCCGCGAGCGAGGCCGCATGCGCCGACAGGCCCAAGGCCTCCAGGCGGCTTTCGACGCGGGCTAAAATGTCCTCAAGCTCCATAACGGTAGATTGACCGAATTCTTTCGCCATGCACTGAGTAATTTTACCGTTGACATGCAGGTATAATTACCTAATAAATGCGTCTGAGAGGAGGGACATACGCATGTCATCGGAAAAAACATCGTGGACGACTGAGCGCGTCGCGCGGCTCGGATTCCTGGTCGGGCAGGGATTCGGCGCCAAGCGCATTGCCGAGGACCCGCTGATCGGTTCGACGCCGAACAACGTGCATCGCCAAGCCCAGCGCTTCGGCCTCGCCTTTCGCGACGCCGCCGCAACGGCCCTGCGCCTGCCGCCGGACGCCGCCGCCCGCTACGACGCGGCGGCCGCCAAGCGCGGCCTCACCCGCGAGGCCTTGATCCGGCTTTTGCTGCTCGTCGCCGCGGACGAACCGAACCTGCTCGACAATATTCTCGACGATGAGGCGTGAGCGATGGACGACGACATGAAGATCAACGCGCTCGAACGCCCTTATGACGAGGAGAATTTCGGCATCCCGGCGCGCTGGGAGCCGGAACATGTCGGACGCCGCTTGGTGAAGGCCTTCATGACGCTCGATCGTCTGCCGCGCGCCCGCGGTCCGCGCGAGCCGGGCGGGCATTGGCCGCGCCATGCGGTCGAATGGGCGGATCGCCTGGCGCAGGCCGAATTGTCGGATGCCGAAAAGCGCACCCGCGAGGCAGCGCAGAATTTCACCGTGCTGCGGCCGAGCGCCGCCGAAATCGCCGAGATGGAATCCGCTTTCGACTGGCTGCGCGAATTGCGCGCCGTCGATTCCGGCATGGCGCTGGTGACGAGCCTCTGGGCCTTGCGCACGGCGCGGCGCAAATCGGTGCGCCGCCTTTGCACCGAAAAGAAATGGGCGCCGCATACCTTCTATCGCAAGCGCGCCAAGGCGCTCGCCTATCTCGCCGACCTGCTCAATTCGCGCAACGCGCCGGTCTTTTGAGACGCCGATGCGAGACGAAGGCGTGCAAACCTTCAAAACCGCGCTGCGCCAATCCATTGACGGCGCGACAATTTGCGAGCGATAACACGCGCATTGCAGCGCCCGATCTGCGCGCTGGTTTCCCTTCCGATCCGCATCCCACCCTGTCCATTGCGAGCGAAGCGAAGCAATCCAGAATCGCTTTTTTTGAATCTGGATTGCTTCGCCGCTATCGCGTCTCGCAAATGACGACCTGCGCCTTATCCTTGTACAAACCCGCAAAACCATGCTGCGCCGATCCGTTGACGGCGCAACACTTTGCGAGGCATAACACGCGCATTGCAGCGCCCGTTCTATGCCCGCTGCAACTCCGTTTCCTTCGAGGCCATCGCAACGCGGTGGCCTTTTGTTTTGGCCGCATCGCTTTGCGGCAGGGCCCGCAAAGGATGTCTCATGGTCTCATTCAGCCCGGGGCAGGAGGCGGCGCGCCGTCTCCTCGAAGGGCCGCAACGATATACGTGCCTTGCCGGCGGGACACGCTCGGGCAAGACGTTTCTCATCGTCCGCGCCATCGTCGCCCGGGCGCTGAAGGCGCCCGGCTCACGCCATGCCATCCTGCGTTTTCATGCCAATGCGGCGCGCGCCTCGATCGCGCTCGATACGCTGCCGAATGTCGCCAAGCTTTGCTTTCCGGCGCTCAAGCTGAAACAGCATCGCCAGGACGGCTTTTTCGAACTGCCGAACAAGTCGCGCATCTGGATCGGCGGCCTCGACGACAAGGAGCGGGTCGAAAAAATTCTCGGCCTCGAATATGTCAGCATCTTTCTCAACGAGGCGTCGCAAATTCCCTATGGCTCGGCACTCGTCGCCTTCACGCGACTGGCGCAAAAGGTCGAAGGCTTGAAGCAGCGTGCCTATGTCGATCTGAACCCGGTCGCCAAATCGCATTGGACCAATCTGCTGTTCGGCGACAAGCGCGATCCGGCGTCGATGCAGAAGCTCGCCGATCCGAAGAATTACGCGCGCATGTTTCTGAACCCGGTCGACAATGCCGACAATCTCGCCCCGGAATTTCTGGAAAGCCTCGCCAATCTGCCGGAGCGGCAGCGCAAGCGCTTTTATGAAGGCGTCTATGTCGACGAGCTCGAAGCGGCTCTCTGGAGCTATGAGATCATCGAGACGACGCGTTGTGCGCCGGGTGATATTCCCGAGGCCGCCCGCGTCAGCGTCGTGGTTGCGGTCGATCCTTCCGGCGCGGCCGGGCGCGACGACCTTAACGCCGACGAAATCGGCTTGATCATCGCGGCGCGCGGCACGGATGGCGATTGCTATATCCTCGCCGATCGCTCGTGCCGCGAGGCGCCCGCTGTCTGGGGGCGCCGCGCCGTCACCGCGTTTCACGAATTCCGCGCCGACTGCATTGTCGCCGAATCCAACTTCGGCGGCGAGATGGTGCGCGCCACCATCCATGCCGCCGATCCCAATGTGCCGGTGCGGCTCGTCACCGCGAGCCGCGGCAAGGCGGTGCGCGCCGAGCCCATCTCGGTGCGCTATGCGCAAGGCCAGGTGCATCACGCCGGGCGCTTCGCCCCGCTCGAAGATCAGCTCTGCGCCTTCACCGCGGCGGGCTATGGCGGCGCCGGCAGCCCCGATCATGCCGACGCGGCGATCTGGGCGCTGACCTATCTCTTCGAGCTGACCGACGGCACGGGCATCATCGAATTCTACCGGCGCGAGACGAACCGGTAGCCGCTTACTGCGTCCAATAAAGCACGAAGGCGAGCAGCAGCGGCGCGCAGAATGCGGCCGTGCGCGCGAGCATCGTGAATTTCCGATAGGTGCGCAGATGCGCGCTTTCATCCGGCGATAGGGTCGAATCCGGCCGGTACAGCGGCGCGGCTTCGGGCTCGGTCGCTTCATAATAAGCCAGAGCCATGTCCGTCCTCCTTGGCTGATCCCGATGACGAATCAACCGGCCGGCCGCGGCGCGGTTCCGCCCTTAAGGAATGTTCATGATGGAACGCGGTGCAGGCCAGCCGAGCTGGCCGCTCAGTCCCTATGAAGTCAGCGTGAGCTATGGCCAGCCCGGCGCAGCGGGGCAGGGGGCCGATTGGTTCGGGCCGCTGGCGCCGATCACGCCGCTGGCGCCGCCCGAAGTCTCGGGCCGGCAATGGGATTATCCATCCGGCTATAATCTCGCGACGACGCCGCGCATCGACGAGCCCGTCTCGTTTCATACCTTGCGCGGCCTTGCCGATGGCTATGATCTGCTGCGCCTCGTCATCGAGACGCGCAAGGATCAGATTGCGCGCCTTATCTGGTCGATCGGCCCGCGCAGCAAGCAGCCGGGCGCCGATCCGCGCCTTGCAACGCTGCGCCAGTTCTTCGCAAGGCCGGACGGCTTGCATTCCTTCGGCGACTGGCTACGGCTGCTGCTCGAAGAATTGTTCGTCATCGATGCGCCGACGCTTTATTTGCAGCGCGATCGCGGCGGCCGGCTGACGGCGCTTCTGCCGCTCGACGGCGCGACGATCAAGCCGGTGATCGACGATTGGGGCCGCACGCCGCAGCCCTATGCCGAGAACGGCGCGACCGTCTATCCCGTCGCCTATCAGCAGGTGCTGAAAGGCTATCCTGCGGTCAATTATTCGCTGCGCGACATCATCTATCGGCCGCGCAACCTGCGCGTCAATCACGCCTACGGCCTGAGCCCCGTCGAGCAGATCATCACCAGCGTGAATATCGCGCTGCGCCGGCAGATGTATCTGCTCGACTATTTCACGCAGGGGAATATTCCCGACAGCCTGATCGGCGTGCCCGAGAATTGGACGCCCGACCAGATCGCCTCCTACCAGAAATATTGGGACGCTTATTTCGACGGCGATCTCGGCCGCCGGCGGCGGGCGAAATTCGTCCCCGGCGGCGTCGCCAAGACCTTCATCCAGACCAAGGAGCCGGACCTCAAGGGCCCCTTCGACGAATGGCTGGCGCGCATTGTCTGCTTTGCCTTTTCGATCTCGCCGCAGGCCTTGACGCAGCAGGTCAATCGCGCCACGGCGCAGACGCAGAAGGAGCTTTCGGAGGAGGAAGGTCTCGCGCCGGTCCTCGCCTGGGTGAAGGAACTGATCGATCAGGTCATCGCGCAGGAATTCGCCGCGCCCGATCTCGAATTCACCTGGAGCGCCGAGCCCGCGATCGATCCGCAGGCGCAGGAGGCGGTGCTTTCGAGCTATACGTCGAAAGGCATCATAACGATCAACGAGGCGCGCGCCGCGCTTGGCCGCGATCCCTATCCCGATGCGGCGGCCAATCGGCCGATGACGCTGACGGGCCAGGGCTATGTGGCGCTCGGCGCGCAGACGGCGCCGGTCAAAAAATTCAATCCGCATCACGACGAACGCGGGCGTTTTGCGAGTGCGGACGGCGGGGGTGGGGCGTCAGGTTCTGCAAAACCGCGGGAGCGCACGGCGCAAGGAAGCATACCCGAGGAAGAAAATCGCGATGCGGAAGAGCCTGCGGACCCTCTTGCCGAGGTGCGCGGTCAGGAATGGGCGAAGTCAATCGCGACCTTGCGCGCCCTCGATCCCAAGAACCCGAACCTTACTTACGCGGCCGCGCCCGATTGGGTGCCGACGGATCGAGACATCGCCGATCTCAACGCGGAAATCGCCAGAGTTACGGAAGCAAGGGTCAGCGCCTTTATAATGCCGGGTGGAAAACTGATGGGTGTGCGGACCGGCAGCGGCGTTAGAGAGGCTCCCGGCGGGGCGCCGGCGGCCCGGGCGGCTTTTGATTATCTCAAAGTCGGGGGGACACCGTATACGGGCGATTATCCGGGTGAAATGGTTATTCTGCCGAGTGACGTAGGTTCGGTTGGGTTCCGTTATAATGATCAGGGCATCCCGACTTTGGATATAAAAGTTCTAGGGATCATTCGACAGACGCGATTTCACTATCGAGGAAATTGACATGGCGAGCATCAATGAAATCGCGGATGATATCTTGAGAGAAGCGGCGAATGATTCGGTAGCTTTATGGGCCATAGCCGACGCGGTAAGATGGGACCTCAGCTTATCAAATAATTCAGATGTCAAGACAGCCACCCTTGATGTGGTGAGTGAGCTTTTGCAGCATGGACTTTGGCCGGGTAATTTCCGCCACGGTGGATCGAAGATTTATTTTTGGGATGAGCCGGACACCGCCGCTTGCCTCGCACGGATCGATAGGGAATGGGACGTGACCGAGGGCGATCCCGTTATGTCCAAGCCGATCTGCTGGTTCCGCTCAAGACAACCTTAGCGAGCGGCGTGGAGGGGGCCTCGTCTGATGCAATTAAGCGACGACGATATTCGTAAAATTCAAAAGCTGATGCGTGAGAAGGCCTGGTCGTCCGTCTATTCCTTGCTTGATGAAGCCCGCGACCACGCTTTGACCCGTGAAGATAAGGCTCGCGAAGCTTACTGGAGATCAATCGCGTTTATAAAGCAGGGCCAATATCAAAAGGCGATCGAGCTTCTGCGTGACGATAGCGCGCTCTTCTATTGCCAATGTCTTCCACACAAGATTATTGCTGAAGTTCTTGACAAGGCTGGCGATGATCAGGGTGCTCTACGAGAATTGAGCGCGGCGCCAATCGAGCAGGAGATGGAAGAATTTTATGGTATCGCAATCGATACAAAATTCCTCTATTTCTATTTGCTTGCGAAGGCAGGCGATCGATCCGTCGTGAATAAACTCTCTGAAATTCCGAACGATTATCGTCACATCACTATGGACGGAAAGTTTTTGACGAAGGCAAATATTATTTCCTTGCTGAATCGAAATTAAAAAACGACTTCGATGCGCCTAATCTGATCCGCAGGCGCAGGAGGCGATCCTTTCGAGCTATACGTCGAAAGGCATCATCACGATCAACGAGGCGCGCGCCGCGCTTGGCCGCGATCCCTATCCCGATGCCGCGGCCAATAGACCGATGACGCTGACGGGCCAGGGCTATGTGGCGCTCGGCGCGCAGGCCGCGCCGGTCAAAAAATTCAATCCGCATCACGACGAACGCGGGCGTTTTGCGAGTGTGGATGGCGCGGGTGGTGGGCGTCAGGTTCTACGAAACCGCGGGAACGTACGGCGCAAGGCGGCGTGACAGACGAAGAGAATCGTGGGGCCGAAGAGCCGACCGATCCTCTCGCGGAAATACGCGGGCAGGAATGGGCGAATGCGATTAATACTCTGCGCGCCCTGGACCCTAAGAATGCGAATCTCTCTTACGTGACAGCCCCTGACTGGGGGCCGACAGACAAAGATATCGCCGATCTCAACGCGGAAATCGCCAAAGTTGCCGTCAAACGCGTGACGGATTATGTGATGCCGGGCGGGAATCTGATCGGCATGCCCGGTGGTGGCGGCGATGTCAGGAATGCTCCTGGCGGTGCGGAGGCCGCGCGAGCGGCATATGATTATCTAAGTGTTGGCGGGACGCCCTACGCTGGGCCCTATCCAGGTGAGATGACCGAGTTACCTGGTAACGTAGGCTACGTCGGATATCGCAACAACAATCAAAGTATTCCTACGGTCGATGTTAACGTGCCGAGTGCGCACATCAAGGTACGTTTTCATTATCAGCAGTGAGGCGATATGTGGACGATCGAAACTATTGTCGAGGACTTTCTTACCGAAGCGCAAGAAGATTGGATCGGTCTCTGGGCAATTGTCGGGGCGGTGCGGGATCGTCTCGATCTTGAGAGTAACGAAGAGGTCAAGGCGCGCACGCTTGATGTCGTGCGCGGACTCCTGGACCGCGGGCTTTGGCCTGGAAATTTCGATAATGACAAGAAGTTTTGCCAGTGGGATCTTCCTGACGCGGCCGCGTGCCTCGCACGAATCGACAGCGAATGGGATGTTACCAAGGGATATCCGGTAGCATTGGATGCGATCTGCTGGTTTGACTGGAAGAATAAGTAGCTTCGACGGTGATCGCCTTCACCGCTTGCGCGACACGCTTCTCAATCTTGACGCGCGCGCGCATAAGCCTGATTAATTGGCGGGCGTTGGATGCGGAGCGAGGCGATGGGCAAAATTGCAGCGTATCGTCGCGCAGGGGCCGCGCTTCTTTTTGTAACAATTTTGTGTAATTCCGTCCGTGCCGACGAAGCGCCTCCGGTCAGTCCCGATAAGCCAGCGCCCTTTGTCACGCTATCGCATGTTTCCGCGACGATCGAATTCGGCATTCCGGCGCTTGCCCGCGCGGTCGAGCGCGACGTGCCGCGGCGGCTTGCGACCTTCGACGAACGCATCCAATGCGTTCACCGGCGCGTGCTGTTCTTTCGCGTCAGGGCGAATTGCGACATTGAAGGCGCTATCGAGCGCACCGGCCCGGTCTCGCTCTATGGCCGCGGCGATGCGATCATCGGGTCGACGCCGATCTATGGCGCGGTGAGCGGGCAGGGCGCCAACCGATTCACGCGACGCATTCACGGCGCGGCGGAGGCCGGTGTCGTTGTCGAAGCGACGGCGCGGCCGGAGCTGCGGCGCGACTGGTCGCTCGATCTTCACTTGAGCGATAGTTATCATTGGACAGAGCCGCCGGTGCTTCATGTGCTCGGCCGCGATATTCCGCTCGCCCGTTATGTCGAGCCGCGGATTCGTGAACAGCTCGCGCGGGTGCGAGCCCGCGCGGCCGAGGCGGTGCGCCGGCTCGATCTGCGCGGCAAGGCAGCGACCGCTTGGCGCCATGCCTTCGAGCCGATCAAGCTCGCCGACAATCCGCCGGTCTGGCTGCAATTGACGCCGCAAAGCGCCGCCTTCGCCGGCGTGCGCGCCGATCGTCAGGTGCTGTGGGGCACGCTCGAATTGCAGGGCAATGCTGCGACTTCTGTTGGCGCTGCGCCGGCGCCGGTCGCGGCG